>CAZOLU010000153.1:6366-8526 GCA_964580485.1 uncultured Saprospiraceae bacterium
TACCCTTGGCTTTGAGATCCTCCATAATATGCTCTACGATGCTGTTGATGGCTTCATTGGCTTTAGGAATGGGCACAATAACGACCTGTGTAGGAGCCAAGCGAGGAGGTAAAACCAAGCCCTCATCGTCAGAGTGGGTCATGATTAAAGCGCCCATCAAACGCGTAGAAACGCCCCAAGAGGTAGCCCAAACGTATTCCTCTTTGTTGTTTTCATTCAAAAACTTCACATCAAAAGCCTTGGCAAAATTTTGACCTAAGAAATGAGAGGTTCCTGCTTGGAGGGCTTTGCCATCTTGCATCAACGCCTCGATGGTATAGGTTTCTTCAGCACCAGCAAAACGCTCATGCGCCGTTTTAGCACCTTTGTGTACGGGCATGGCCATGATTTCCTCTGCAAAAGCCGCATAGACTTCCAACATCTGACGAGCTTCATCCAAAGCCTCTTGTTCTGTAGCATGAGCCGTATGACCTTCTTGCCAGAGAAATTCGGCGGTACGCAAGAATAAACGCGTACGCATCTCCCAGCGCATCACATTCGCCCATTGGTTGATGAGTAAAGGTAAATCTCTGTAAGAGTTGATCCAATCTCGGTAGGTGTCCCAAATTACTGTTTCAGAAGTAGGACGGATAATCAACTCCTCTTCTAGTTTTGCTTCTGGATCGACAATTACGCCATTTCCATTGGGATCATTCATCAAACGATGATGGGTCACCACCGCACATTCCTTTGCAAAACCATCTACATGATCAGCTTCTTTACTCAAAAAGCTTTTCGGGATCAGCAAAGGGAAATACGCATTTTGGTGTCCAGTTTCCTTAAATCTGCGGTCTAAATCATCACGCATTTTTTCCCAAATTGCAAAGCCATGGGGTTTTATCACCATGCAACCTCTTACTTTTGAATGTGAGGCGAGATTGGCTTTTTGCACAATATCAAGATACCACTGTGAGTAATCTTCTTGCTGTGCGGTAATTTCCTTTGCCATAATTTAATTAATGTGTTAAAATTAAAAAATATTGTATTTTCAGCTAAATCGAAAAAGGTTAAGATCTGATCCGATTTAGTAGCGTCAAAACCCCTTCAGAAGGGCAATAGCTTGGTATACATTTTGCTGTTTAGATGATTAAGATCATATAATAAACTGAACGAAGATTCGTTGCCAAACGTTTTGTTAATAAGATCTAATCTTTTAACATTGTACTGGCTTTAACACCCTGATTAGGTCTGGCTCCAATTATTTTCATTAACTTGAGCTTGTAAAGCTATTCAAAGTACAGCAACTCAACAAGTCATTCAGCGACAAGATTCACACAAAAATAAAAATATATATGAAAAATCACGGTTCTTTTCTCTACCTCCTGCTTTTTGCTCTCTTTTCGAGTGTAGGAAGTTTGTACGCACAGTACGATGATATTTATTTTGATGGCGAAGAAGAAACTCCAAAATTGGAAGAAAATTATAGTTATGCCGACCCTGATGCTTATGAGGCCGTAGATGAGACCTATGCCGATGAGTATGTAGATCCTAATTATGATTTTGCATATTCCGCTCGTATTCGTCGTTTCCATCGCCCAGCAAGAGGTTTTAATTACTACAGTAATTTTTATGTGGATAATTATTGGTACGATCCTTTTGCTCCTGGTATGAATATCTATGCCCGACCACATCATGGGTTCTATGGCAACTACAACCCACGTTGTTTTAATGCTGGATGGTCTTATGGTTGGGGTAATAACAATTGGAACAGATGGAATAGCTGGAACCATTGGAACGATCCCTTTGCCTGGAACAATCATTGGGGATATAATAGTTGGCATGGGAGATCTCCCTATTGGAATGGTTATCATAATGGTTATTGGAATGGCTGGTATGCAGGTAATTGGAACAACAACTGGAATAATAATAACAACAACAACAACTGGTTTTTTGAGTCTTCAGCACCCAATGCTGGTAGCTATGTAACTACACGTTATAGCCGAGGTTCTGATGTAGGTATTCATCGTAGTCGCAACGTAGCTGTTAGTGGTTATGATACCGATCAACGTAAAATCCAAAATAATACAGGCACCAACACCCAAAGAGGAAGAAGTCGAGCCAATGAATATGATCAGGCAGCCCCTAACAATGCCTCTAGAGGTCGGAATAATTCTAGCTTCA
>CAZOLU010000154.1:0-8448 GCA_964580485.1 uncultured Saprospiraceae bacterium
CAGGGCAAAAGACTGGAATTTAACAAGTAGATAGAAATTTAAACATGCTCTAAAGCTCGTCTGAAAGTATGGGCTGTATGTCCTTAATTCAAAAAACAGCAAAAACAAGCTAGAATGAAATTACTAGAAGGAAAAGTTGCGTTGATCACTGGTGGCTCACGTGGAATTGGTGCCGCTATTGTCAAAAAATTTGCTGAGCAAGGGGCGCATGTTGCCTTTACCTACCGCTCTTCTGCTGAGCAGGCTGCCGCTGTAGCGGCAGAGGCTGAGGCACTCTGCGAAGGTGTTCGGGTCAAGGCCTACCAATCTGATGCCGCTTCATTTGAGCAGACTAAAACCCTTGTAACCGAAATCCTCAAAGAGTTTGGACAAATTGATGTGTTGGTCAACAACGCAGGGATCACCCGTGATAATCTCCTGATGCGCATGACCGAGGAGCAGTGGGATCAAGTCATGGACAACAACCTCAAGTCTGTTTTCAATTTCACCAAAAACATCATGCGCCCAATGCTCAAAGCTCGGAAAGGCAGCATTATCAATATCACCTCGATTGTAGGGGTGAGTGGCAACCCTGGGCAAGCCAACTACGCTGCTTCTAAGGCTGGAATCATTGGCTTTACCAAGTCTATGGCCTATGAAATGGGGTCTCGCAATATTCGCTGCAATGCTATTGCTCCAGGTTTTATCGCTACGGAGATGACCGAGCAGCTTGATGAAAAATTAAAAGATACCATGATTGCTAATACGGCACTCAATCGTTTTGGCACGGTGGAGGAAATTGCCAATGCTTGCTTGTTCCTCGCTTCGGATCTTTCTAGCTATGTTTCTGGGGAGACGTTGATGGTAACAGGGGGAATGCGTTAAACAACCGTTTTTAAGAATATCGAACTTCCTAGGCTAAGATGGGTCTAGGGAGTTTTTTTATGTATAAAGGATAATTTTGAGTGGGCTCAATTTTAAAAGATTAGTTTTCAAATCAAGAGATGACTTTGTATCTTAACGAAGTTGTTTATGTTCAAGAGGGGGGACTTGTGTTTTAATAAAATGGCGTAGTGCTGCGCAATAGTAGCTGCCCAAGGCAGCTAGAACGCGGAGCGGGCCGAGCGAATAGCCCCAAAGGGATGTCCTTGGCACGAGCTATGAAGCATAGCCACCGAAGGTTATACATAGCTGTAGAGCCCCAAAAAATCCTAAAATAATTAACAAAGACCTCAATAAAAACGTAAAATTTATGACCTCATTTAAAAAACAAATTGTTATGTACAAAATACTTCTCCTAAGCCTAGTGCTTCTGTGTTTGTGGAGTTGCGATGATGCCAGTCCGAATCTCTTTGAAGGTATGGATTCACCCAAACGAGATTTATCTCTAACCTTAGATCGAAGTTTAGTTAATGCCAATCAGGCCGTTGAACACAGTATTGATTTAATGTTGGAACAGATCAACAATACCGTTGCAGAAAAAGAACAACTAAAACCATTTTCTGCAGCTGCCAAGAACCTAGTAGCAGAAATCAGCCCTCTGGTTGACTATTTGGATAGATTGAGATCGGAGATGAGTGCGGAAGGTATTTACTTGTATCTGGGGGAGTTTGAGGGGCGAAGTGCAGAGACGAGGAAGGCATATTATGAGCAAAAAGAAGGGATCAGCGTATTCAAGGTTACGGAAGATAAGGCCTTGGAAGGGCAGCCGGTGAATGCTAATGATCGGGCGATCGTGAAAAAACTGCTTTTTGATGAAGGTAAAGCCGAGGAGTTAGGGCAGTTGATGCTAGAAACTCGTTATAAGTTGTTGGAGATCGTAGATGCTTTAGTGTCCATCAATCAGTCAGCACCTATTCGAGGGATCAGTTTTGATAAATATGAGTTGCAGACCCTAAAAAACCAGTTGTCATTGAAGGAGTTGAATTTGAATGAGGGCTGGGCGGAAAATACGTTTAGCGGAGTACCCGTTGGTGCATGTTACCCATTGTTGCGAAACTATCAGAACGAAGCCAAAGCCTCGGTAGCCCAAGTATTAAAATACCTAGCGGATCAAATGGGGCTAAAAGTGCTGGTTTATGATAAAATTGATGTGTTTGCTTCTTCGGAGAAACCTTATATCCTTTTAGGAGAAACTTATGAGGCTGAAATTGGGCTTGGAGCTTATTCTTCTCAGGCAGAGTTTTCTGTTAGTGTAAATGGACGCAACTTGCAAGTAATGGATGGAAAAGCCAAATATACCGCTAGAGCTGCTTCCGTAGGTACGCAGTTCTACACAGCTAACATTCTTGTAGTTAATCCCTTAACAGGAGAAACGGAACGGGTTACTAAAAGATTTGAATACGAAGTTGGGGTGCCTGCAACTACCGTAGCTGCTGATAAAATGAATGTATTTTACGTAGGGGTAGAGAATCCCATTTCTATAGCTGCCGCAGGGATTTCTTCTAATGATTTGAAGGTAATGGTATCTGGAGGAGGGGCACAGTTGAAAAAATCGGGCAAGGGGCGATACTCTTTAACATGTACAAAGCCGACTACTAGAGGGAATTATTGCACCATATCGTTGAGCAACCAACGTACGGGGCGCAAGTTGGCATCTTATTCCTTTAGGGTAAAGCCTATCCCCGACCCCGTGGCTCAATTGACTAATGGAAAAACAGATGGGGTCATCAAAGCTGCTGAAATGCGAGCAATGCCAGGAGTGATGGCTGTTTTAGAAAACTTTGACTTTGATGCCAAATGTAAAATTCAGGGTTTTACCTTGCATTATATACCTCAGGGGGGGGATGCTGTAGAGATGAAGGTTACTGGAGGGCGGTTTACCGCAAAATCTTTGCAAGCCGTACAATCGGCCAAGTCTGGAGATGCTTATCTTTTTACTAATGTTAAAGGTCGTTGCCCAGGTGATATGGCTGGACGAAAGCTCAATGGGTTGGCTTTTATGATTCGATAAAATCCTATTGTTATGGCTATTTTTGTACATCAAAGATCTCAATTGAAAGCATTGTTGGGAGAGCTGATTGAGTTTCAGGGAATTTATCGTGAAATCAATGGTGCGAAGCGTCCTGGGCGCTTTTATCCCTCTGGGCGGGCTAGTGTAACTATGAAAGACGGGGCGAGCTTGGTGTTGGAATACCAAGATGCTGGTTATCGTCCCAAAGAAGAACTGGAGCAGATGCGGGATCGAAAGGTTCGGGTGATTGGGAGGTATATTGGAATGCAGACCCTCTGGGGTGATGGGCGAGAGGCCGCTATCGTGGCCGAAGTGGTTGCAAACCTTCAGTTGATTGAGCTGATGGAATAATTGCGAAGGGAGTCTTTCCCTAGGGATGCCCTTGGCATAGGCTCCCGAAGCCATTCCCACAGAAGCTGAAGCCTAAAGGCTTCAGCATACTATTAGCCGAAGCCTAAAGGCTTCCAAAAGCCAAGAAAATAGCTCCTAAGCCTGATGGTGCACCCAACCCTGAGCCGTTAGGTCATGTAAACGCCCGGCCTTAGTTTGGATTTTGGTACCATCTTTAGCAGGAATGACTTCCCCTATGATGCTAATATCTAGGTTGTATTTAATTTTCTCAGCATCCTCTGGGCGAATGGTAAACAGCAGCTCGTAGTCTTCCCCTCCATGCATGGCACAAACAATGGGGTCGGTATTGAATTTAAGTGCTTGTTGGTAAGTGTCTTCTGAAATAGGAACATGTACTTCTTCTAGTAGGATGCCCACGCCTGAGTTTTTGGCAAGATGAAGAATCTCTGAGGAAAGTCCATCGGATACGTCAATCATCGAGCTAGGCACCAAATCCTGTTTTGCAAAAAACTCAATAATATCCTTGCGAGCTTCAGGTTTGAGGAGGCGACCTACCAACTTGTCTAAGCCTTCAAAGTCGGGTTGCATCTGTGGGTTTTCCAAATAGACTTGTTTCTCTCGTTCAAGCAATTGTAGCCCAATATAGGCAGCTCCCAAATTACCCGTTACACAAAGTAAATCCCCTACCTGCGCCCCACTTCGGTAAGCAATTTTTTCCTTTTCTTGTGTACCAATTGCACTAATGCTGAGGACTAAGCCCTTGGTAGAGGAGGTGGTGTCACCACCAATCAGATCCACTCCATAATAGTCGCAAGCCAGTTGAATCCCTGCATAGAGCTCCTGCATAGCTTCCAAGGAATAGCGGTTAGAAACCGCAAAGGAAACCAAAATCTGCTTAGGAATCGCATTCATCGCATAAATATCGGAGAGGTTGACCACCACCGACTTATACCCTAAGTGTTTGAGTGGCGTGTACATCATGTCAAAATGAATCTGCTCTACCAACATATCGGTGGAAATCAGGCTGCAAGGCTCCGCTTCATTATACTTAAACACTGCAGCATCATCTCCTACTGCTTTGATCGTAGACTTATTTTTGGGGATAAATTTGGAGGTAAGTTGCTCAATTAAGCCAAATTCTCCTACGGTATTGAGTTCTGTGCGCTTGTTCATATAATTAAGTATCAAGATTATTGTAAAAAGGGATTACTTTTGCGTTCTCGTCCAATTGTAGTGCTAGGCCCATGTCCCGCATAAACCACAACCGCATCATCTAATGGAAGTAATTTAGTTTTTATACTACGAATCAACGTGTTGTAATCTCCTCCAGGAAGGTCTGTACGACCGATGCTTCCTGCAAAAAGTA
The DNA here is from genome assembly GCA_964580485.1 of uncultured Saprospiraceae bacterium. GTDB lineage: Bacteria > Bacteroidota > Bacteroidia > Chitinophagales > Saprospiraceae > Saprospira. The sequence continues at coordinate 4,650 of CAZOLU010000154.1, forward strand.
CATCCCCTGCAATCACTAATTGATCAGCTTGGGCATAGAGGCAAATACTCGCTGGAGAATGCCCAGGAGTAGATAAAATCTGAAAACTGCTTTGTCCAAAGCTGAATTGATCCCCATCTTCCAAAAAATGTGTAGGGTCGGGGGATTGTTGAATATTGGGAATGGCATACATCTGTGCTACTTGAGGGTAGGCTGCCAATACGGGCTGTTCTCCCTCTGGAATGCTGAGTTCAATTCCCCATGTTTCAGCCACAAAGCGATTCCCAAAGACATGGTCAACATGGCAATGGGTATTAACCAAGGCTACAGGCTTCAGATCATTTTTGCTGATAAAATTGCGGAGTTGTTCTCGCTCTTTTTCGGTATAACAACCTGGATCAACAATAATACATTCTTTGGTTTCATCATAAATCACATAAGTGTTTTCCTGAAACATATTAAAAATAAAACTTTCTACCCTTAGCATGAGTTATTAATTTAAGTGCTTTGACCTTTGTTAATGTAAAAAAATGAAGGACCACCCACCAGTGGACTGCAAAAATACGTTTATTAATTTAGAACAAATAGCAGGCTATTCGGTTTTTCCTTAATTTTATCTGTATTTTAGGTGCTATATAGTTGTTGATTTGTTAAAATCCACCCTCAGATATATAAAATATTTTCCATGAGATTGAAACATTTTTTATATTTATTTAGTGTAATGCTGCTGGCAACAGAGCTCCAGGCACAACTCGTTAGCTCCGAATTTGGACAAAACCGAATTCAGTATGAAACCTACGATTGGCAGCGATTTGAAACCCCCAATTTTGCTTTTTCCTTTACTCCGGAGAATGAGGAGTTGATGGAGGCCTTGGTGCCTATGGCCGAAGCTGCTTATCAAGACATTAAACGCCTTTACGAATATCGCATTCGCAAGAAAATTGAGTTGATTCTCTACACCGATTTTAGCGATTTTGAGCAGTCTAATGTTGGTTTGGTAGCCCCTTCTGTGAATACGGGAGGTGTAACGAAATTGTTAGATAATAAGATCTTGATTTATTTCAATGGCAATCATCAAGACCTCAAACGTTTGTTGCGAGAAGGAATTGCAAGAGCTCTACTCAATCGTATGCTTTTTGGAAGCAACTTGCAAGAGGTGGTACAAAATTCTGTATTGATGCACCTGCCTGAATGGTTTACCGAGGGCTTGGTATACTATGCCATAGAGGAGTGGAATACCGAGGCTGATGATCGTTTACGAGAGGCATTGCTTTCTAAGCGTTATGCCAATTTTTTGGAGCTAGCTGAACGCCAGCCTGCTTTAGCAGGGCATTCCCTTTTCCACTATATTGCTCGGAATCATGGTACTGCATCGGTCTCCAATCTGTTGTATCTCACTCGTATCAATCGAAGTGTAGAAAGCGGCTTTCTTTATGTTTTTGGAACAAGCTTGTACACCATTGCTGGAACCAACTGGTACAACTACTATGCAAGTCGGTATAATCAGGATAATAAGTCTAGATTATTCCCGGTAGGTGGAGAATTAAAAGTTACCCAAAAACAAAAAGTGAAGATCAAAAACTTGAGAATTAGCCCCAATGGCAAAATGCTGGCTTATGTAGAGCATCAGCAAGGGGAACAGCGAGTGGTTCTGACGGATGTAGAACAGAATAAGAGAGAGGTTATTCTAAAAACGGGTTATCGGGATCATTCCCAAGATATTGATGAAAATTACCCACTCTTGGCTTGGCGTAAAAACAGTGGTCAACTCATCGTAATTCACGAAAAAGCGGATCAACCCGTTATCTCATACCTTAGTGTAGATAATAAAAACAAAACAAAGTCCAAGCGCATCAAAGGTCTAGAGCGGGTGCTTTCTGTCGATGTTTTGGATGGCAATGATTTGGTACTGACTGGAATGAAGGAAGGCTTCTCGAATGTGTATTTGTACAAGAATGGGAATCTAAAAGCTATCACAGATGATAAATGGGATGATTTAGAGGCGATTGCAGTACAGTTCAACAATAGAAAAGGTATTGTGTTTGCTTCCAATCGTCCGCTCCCTCAAACTCGAATTATTGGGGATGATCGCATACCTACGGGCTACCGTGACTTATACTTTTATGATTTAGAAGCAGCTGGAGGGCAGCTTATACAGCTTAGCAATACGCCTTTTTCCAATGAACATCACCCCCAGGCTACGAATGAGAATGCGATAATTTATTTGGGGGATGAAAATGGGATTTCTAATCGCTATATATGCCGTTTGGATACAGTTGTAGATTATTATGAACAGGTAGTGGTCTATCAGGATGGAAGAAAAGAAGTTTTGCCACAGGATTCAACCCTTGCCCCAGATACAGAAGGGGTAGACAGTAGCTATCTGCAGCCTGTTTACTTGGTCAAAGGAACTTCTTCCGCCAACACTAATTATAGTCGAAGTATCCAAATGCAGGATCTGAGTACCAATGGTAAAATTGCAGATTTACTCTATCGGGATGGTGCTTATCGCTTATTTGTGCGAGATTTTAAATCAGAGCGTAGCGCAGAGCCTGCAAAGACCAATTATCGTCGAATCCTAGAGCGACAAATGGGCATCTTGGATCAGCCATTGACCGAGAAACCGATCAAAAAGGTAGAAAAACCCAAAAAAAATGAGGTGGATAAGGATTTGGATGAAGAGCTCAAGCGAGTGGAAAGAGAAATGAAGGATAGTTCTATTCAGGATACCATCCCTCCTAAAACCAACTCTGCGGATACCGCCAAAGTGGATATTGATAATTACCTGTTTCAATCAGAATTTGACAATGTTGAAAACCCCAATAAAAAAGATCCCAAAAATTCTGAAACCAATGGGCGACCTATCGAACTGGTAGAAGGTGAAAATGGAGAAATTATCAAAAAAACTCCAACTCCCAAGCCTAATAATATTGCAAAAGATGAACCCAAGTTGGTCGAGTATGATCCTGGTCGAAAGCAGAAGTACAAAAATATGTTTAAGGTAGATGAACTCACCTTTCAGTTGGATAATACCCCGCTGTTTTGGGGGATGGATCTCTATCTGCAGGGCTATTATCGCTTTCCTCCGCTTGGACTTTTATTTAAAACAAGCTTTACCGACATTTTTGAAGATTATCGTCTAGAAGTTGGGGCTAGAATGCCAATCAATTTCAATGGGATGGAATATTTTATCAGCTTTGAAGATCGAAAGCATCGTTTGGATAAAAAATATACCCTCTATCGCAGTGGGCGGATGGATGACTATACCTTGATAGATACTATGGTAAATGTAAGCGAACGAGCAAGAGGTCGTACCATTAAATATATGGCGATGGCAGAGTTCAAGTACCCCCTGTCAAAGTTTCGTTCTTTGAGAGGTACTGTAAGTTTGATATCTAACCGGGTAGCCATTATTGCAGAGAATTTCAACACCTTACAGGTTCCTGTTTTTAATGAAACGCGCACAGGGCTGCGCCTAGAGTATGTGTTTGACAATACTGTTGCCCTAAGGCTCAATGCTCGAAAAGGGACAAGAGCACGTTTCTTTGCCGATTACTTTCAGGTGGTTGGCGAACAGGGCGATAGCAGTTTTAGTCTTGGTTTGGGAACCAACACCTTTGTGTTGGGGCTGGATGCTCGGCATTATCTGTCTTTTGACAATAAGACCGTTTTTGCTTTCCGATTTGCAGGAGCGGCATCTATGGGGTCACAACGGATGTTGTACAGCTTGGGAGGTATGGAAAACTGGATCTTCCCGAGTGAAAATCCTGATATTCCTTTGCCCGATGGTGCTGATTTTGCCTATCAGGTGGTGGCTGCC
>CAZOLU010000155.1:0-8442 GCA_964580485.1 uncultured Saprospiraceae bacterium
TGGAACTATAAATTCATGGCAGGAAATCAGGAATTTATTTTTTAAGCGTTACTAATGGAGTCGAAAGCTGTAATGTTATTTGATGGGGTTTGTAATTTGTGCGATCAAACGGTACAGTTTGTACTCAAGCGCGACAAAAAAGGGTATTTCAAGTTTGCTGCCTTGCAATCGGAGGCAGGGCAGGCCTTGCTAGAGCAGCATCAGCTGCCCACCGAGGATTTCGACTCTTTTGTGTTGTTGGAAAATGGTAAGTTGTATCAGCGCTCTACTGCGGCTTTGCGCGTTTGCCGCCGATTGGGAGGGGCTTGGCCGCTACTTTATGCTTTTATTATTGTTCCCCCCTTTATTCGCAATGCGGTTTATAATTGGGTGTCTCGGAATCGCTATCGTTGGTATGGGAAAAAAGAGACTTGTATGATGCCTAAGCCTGAATGGCAAGAGCGTTTTTTGTAGTAAAGCTTGATGTTTAGGCTAAAAAAAACAGGAGTCGCCCCTTAAATTTACCAAAGTGTTGGGGCGACTCCTGTTTTACCTACATACTTGTATTGGATTCCTTAAAAATCAATATCCAAACGCACGGTAATATTCATAGGAGGAGCTACTAGCGAAGGACGAATGGTATACTCTTGATTCAACAAGTTTTTCCCTACCAAAGAAAGTTTCATCCCAAATTGTTCTTCTCCCTCTGCATTTTTGAAAGAGTGACGATAACCTACTCGAGCACCAATGTTTAAAGATTGCCCAGCATTTACCAATTCACGATAGCGACCGATACCAAAAGCATCTGCAGGGCCAAAAGGAAGGTCATTATCATTCAAAATTAAATCTTGAAAGACTACATCAATCGCCTCCATTCTACTCAAATAGTTGGCATAAAAACCAACAGAAAGGTTATTTTCTTTAAGAAAGAAGGCCTCTATGTCAAATTTGACCGCATGGCGATTACGATACTTCAATACATTGGTACTATCATTAGAAGATAGAAGTTGTTGTTGTTCATTAAAGTCTTTGAATTGTGGATCTAAATAGGTATACCCGGCTAAAAGGTTGACATCTACCGGACCAATCTTACCCGTTCCCATCAAGGCTAGCTCTACTCCACGAATACGAGTATCTCCTACGTTGGCAGACTGAAAGAAAATAGGTGTAGTTCCATTATCTACCCCTAGTAATGTAATATCATTAATAGCATTGGTATCTCCACCACCGAAGGTAAATTCCATCATGTTTTGGTATTCTGTCCAGAAGAAGGCCAAGTCGGCAAAACCTTTCCAGTTTTTAGAGATCATAAAACCTTGTTTTACAGCGATCTCTGTAGACCAGCCCGTTTCTGGCTCTAGTGTTGGATTGGCTCTGATCTCCAAGGAGTTAGATCCAGATCCCACCAAGGTGGTAACATAGCGCTCTGCAATGGTTGGATAGCGATAACCCTGACCCCAAGAAGCACGAATAAAGGTAAAAGGAGTAGCCTCATAATTCACCCCTGCACGGAATACGGGGCGAGCACCAACAGCATTGGGCTGGGGATTCAAAATACGAGGTTGTACTACACTGATTTCGATGGAGTCTGGGCTTCGAATATTGTTGTATTCAAAACGAGCCCCCACAGAAAAGTTTAATTTATCTTCACCAAAATCATCCTTCACAAAGCCCTTATCTAGCTGCAAATAAGCCGCAGCATTAATGACATCATATTGAGCATTCCCATAAAGCTGAGAAGTGGCATAAGAATATTGTCCAACTCCACCTGCTACCATTTTCAATCCCCCTAATTGATTAAAGGTTCGTTGGTATTGGTATTCTAAATAACTCAAAAGAGAGGTGTTGGATTGATTATTGCCATTTTGGTTGTCTACATAATACAAACGCGTCTGTACCCGATGACGATTTCCATAGCTATCATAGAAGGTCACATAAGGGTCAATATTCGTTCTAAAAATGACGGATTCTGTGATGGTTCCAGACAATGTAAAGAATGGAAGGCTATCTGTAATCCCAAAAGTAAGGAAGTTGGCATTCCCCCAAATAAAGAAGGAGGCCGAAGTACCATAGTTGATGTTAAAATTGGCACCTACATGCAAGCTGTCGCTAAAGCGATAACGCATATTGCTATTAAAGCGGATTTTACGTTCATACTCTCCTCCAAGGTGAGAGTCCTTATAAAAAGCATTACCCCCTAGAGTAAGATCAAACTTACCAATTTTGCGACGATGGGCAAAGGCTGCACCAAATTCAATAGGCTTACGGTAACCATTAGGTCCTGCCAACATACGAGGGGCAAAGGTAGTATCTACGGACAAGAGACTGTCGCCAGAGGGTAGATCAATAGTAGTACGAATGCTATCCAAGTTCCACCAGTCTAAACCGTTAATAGTAATCATATTGTTGGGGTCACTGGGAGAAGGCATCATTCTCGTACGAGGCCGAGCAAAAGAAGTTTGAAACAAGGAAAACTTAGTTTCAGGTTTGCTTTTGGCGTAGCCTGTGCGAATATTGATAATCCCGTTTAAGGCGGAAGAACCATAGAGTGCCGAGGCGGCTCCTTTCAGTACCTCAATTTGATCAATATTTTCTACGGGAATATCTCGCCAACTCGCCAGACCTGCATCGGCCGACATAAAAGGCAGGTCATCTACCAAAATCAGCACTCGGCTACCCGCACCATAAGACCAGCCTGCACCACCACGAATATTAGCTTGGCCCTCCACTACGGTTACCCCAGGTACCTTGTCTACTACATCATCCACCTTGGTGGCATTGGTATTGTCTACTAGGGTAGGTTTTACAATGTCTACAGAAACGGTGTTTTTGGCAAGTTGTGTACCCGACTTAGAGCCTGTAACTGTTACGGTTTTCATGAGGTTTTCCTCTTCTTTGAGCTCTACATTGAGTTCCTCGGTAGCACCTGCGGCCAATTCTAAGTCGAAGCCCTGAGTAGCCAGCCCCATATAGCTGAAGGTAATTTTGTAAGTACCAGGGTCTACTTTGATGGTGTACTCTCCTGTAATAACATCGGCACCTGCTCCTGTTGCCAAGCTACCATCTTCTTTCAATACCCGAATGGTGGCAGGAAGTGCTTCGCCTGAGGTTGCCTCCGTAACCATTCCTTTTACCGTGGCTTGCTGAGCAAGCGTGGTGCTGATCATGGTAAGTATACAGCAGGCCGTCAGTAATACTCGCATGCGTAAGGTTTTCATAAGTCAATTAATTTAGGTTTAATGTTAGTGCCACAATACTTGCATGGAACTATGCCCAATTGCTGATTTAGGGGCAGGTGTTTTGTTCTTCAATTTGCAGCAGCTAATCCAAAAAAATGTTTATCCCCATCCTATCAAAAACATATAGCCTCTTGTTTTTGACAGGCTTTTTCCATCACAAAATGTGAAAATTATACCGAATAAATGAAAAATCGATGACCAAAATACCGAATTTATTATTTTTTTGCCCCAAATATTCCGCAATAAACGTCTATTTTAACATTATCGACCATAGAAAAAAAAGAATAAATACTACTATTCTTAAATAGAATCCCTATTTTTGTAATTGCGCAAAACCAAATTGCTGCTAATTATTTCAATAATTAAGCTATTCACTAAATAAATCATTTTTGCATAGATTTTTTTTACACCTAAAATTCATTTCACAATGAAAAAATTTACGCTTTTCTTTTTAATGTGCTGTTTGACGTTGATCAGCAGCCAAACTTATGCTCAACTTACAGCTTGTTCAGGGGTAACTGCTCCTGAGGTACAAAATGGGATGAACTCCTATGAAATTGGGGGCTCTGTATGGACTCCTGCTCCTCCTATGGATGTCACTGCAGTAGGCTTACCCAACACGGAATATTTGATCGTTAAGGTAGGTACTTGTGCTTTGGATAGTGCTGGTACAGCTTGCGACACTGTTGGTGGTGGCGTAGCTAGTGATGTAATCATTGGGGGAGATGCTGATGGTATCTTCAACCCTGGTGATATTAGCCGTTATGGTATTAGCATTGCTGCTGGTGATACTTTTGCAGTAGTAGCCGTAGGCTATGATCTTGCTCAAGTACGTGCATTATTAAATACCATCCTGACTGGAACCACCAATGTAAATGCTCCTTGTTGCTCTATCTTCAATTTGGATCCACAGACACAGGGTTTCTGTGATACCTTGAACAACTTGGGTATTACAAGCCAAAATGACATCAATGGTATTGAAGATGTATTGACCGTTTTTGATGCTTTCGCAAATGCACAGCTTTCTGTGAACAACTTGGTTTCTTATATGAGTGAGATCAATGGATATAGCTCTTTGTTGAACCCCTCTGGTTGTGGTGGAACAAGTGCTGATCTTATTTGCTATGGAATCAACGCCAATAAGCGTTATATGTATACTGCAACTGCCAACGTAGCGGTAGAAACTGTAGCGAATGTAGCAGAATTTGCAATCTTCCCTAATCCTACCAATGGTGATGTAAACTTGAGCTTGGAAACTAAAGAGGCTAAAGATTTGACCATCAACCTATACAATGCTTTTGGACAGCGTGTGAATGTACAGCACCTAGGTACTGTACAAGGTAATTTGAACTTCAGCCTTTCTACTGCTGATCTTGCATCTGGCATGTATATGGTAGAGTTGACGGATGGCAAAAATAGCACTACACAGAAGCTTATTGTACGTTAATTGAGTTGACGAATTGATACGAAAAGACTATAAGTGCAAGTTTCTATCGTAGGAACAAGCATTTTATAGTCTTTTTTTGTATTTTGTAATTCAATCCTTATTCATTAAAAATATAAGATCATGACAAAACATTTATCAAACTTGTGTTTAGTGGCAGTGCTCTTATTGGCGGTAGCTTATCAGGCGGCTGCACAATGCCCTGCTTGTACGGTTACGATTCCCACTATGCCTGGAGATACCATTTATCTGGATACTTTTCCTCCAGCACAAAAAAATCAACCTTATTTAGAAGAGTTGAGCTTCCGACTTCCATATACCACTACGCCTATTACGGCTTTAGATCCTTCTACTCCTGGGGGTTTAGATCTTACGAGTATTACCGTAACTTCTATTTCAGGTTTGCCTTTGGGCATGTCTTATATTCTTGATCGCCCACTTCCTGCGGTATACAATGAGGCTGCTCCAGCTACTCGAGATGGTTGTGTTACCCTTTGTGGAACGCCTACGCAGTCGGGCTTATTTCAGGTACTCTTAGATGTAGAAGTATTGATCGGTGGGGTGATCTCTCAATCTGCACAGTTTCCATTAGAATTTTTGGTGCTGCCTGATTCTTCTGCTGGCTTTGCCGTAAATGTGTCGCAAGGTTGTGACTCTTTGTGGGTGAATTTTACCAACAATATCCCTAGTGGAGGAAATCCCAATTTTACTTATGATTGGGATTTTGGTAATGGTGAGGTTTCTTCTTTGGAAAATCCAGATAGTATATTCTACTCTGATACTGGAACCTATACGATTACTTACCAAGCTATTGTAGATACTTTCCCTTCTCAACTAACACAAATTGTAATTACAGCCGCAACTTGTGATGATGCACCTTTTGGAGAGCCTGATTTCTATATCATTTTATCAGATAGTAGTGGTGCAGAATTGGTGAACAATGATCCGAATACAGCTCCTGTAGTAGGAACAGCTCCAAATGATCAGCTTCCTGATACCGTATGGGTTGGGCAGATTACCTTAGAAGATGGTGCAACCTATACCATTGAAGTTTGGGATGATGATAATGATATTTTTAATGCAGATGATGCCTGTGGTGTGTTCAACTTTACACCGCCTACTACGGGAGGAACCCTTGTAGATGGAGGTAATGCCATCGAGTATACCATATTCAAATTTGTAGATACCATCAATACCACAGAAACTATTGTGGTGACGGATTGTGCTATTTCTGGAACGGGCTATGAGCAGGTAGATAACTCACTACGAGTATTCCCTAATCCTACTCAGGGCTTATTGAATGTACGTTTCCACCTTTATGGAATGAATGCAGATGCCTCTTTACAAGTTCATGATGTTTTGGGCAGAACCATTTACCATGAAAATCTAGGAAACTTTGAAGGGAACTACAATGAGCAAATCGACCTTTCTAATTTTGATGATGGGGTGTATATCTTGACACTACAAGTAGGTGAAAGAATCTCACATCGAAAAGTAGTGCTAGCCCGATAATAATTTATAAAAATTTATAGGCGTCCCATAGGGGATAAGCTGCGTACTAACATCAGATTAGTACGCAGCTTTTTTTATTAACCATCCAAACGACTAAAATATGAATCCTAAACTCCTTCTACTTTTGGCAGGACTCAGTGTTTTGTGTATTTCATCCACGACAAAGGCTCCAACCCGAGCGGTTTTAGATAAAATGTATTCTGCCATCAATAATGCGTCAAAAGTTACCTATCACATGCGTTCCTATGAGCGAATGAATGGTAAGTTGATTAAGAAAATAATGCGTTTTAAAGTACAGCATCAACCCCTGAAAGTTTATATGAAGGATCAAGAAACAGGAGTAGAGCTGCTTTATGTAGATGGTTGGAACAATAACAATGCACATATCAACCCCAATGGCTTCCCCTGGATGAATGTCAACCTCAGTGTATTTGATCGCCGAGTGCGTAAAGATGGGCATCACCCTGTTTTGCATGCGGGTTTTGCCTACCTCACTAAAACGATGACCAATGTGGAACAGCAAATTCGGTCTCAGGGTGGCAAAGTAGAAGACTTTATAAAATTAGGGCAGGATGTAACTTGGGAAGGTCGCTCCTGCTACCGACTCGTTTTGGAAAATCCCGATTTTGCCTATATCAATCACCGTTGTGCTAAAAATGAAACCCTTTTTGCGCTATCTGAACGTTTGGGACTTTCAGAATATATGATTATGGAAAAAAATAATATGGGATTTAATGCAAAAGTGAAAGCTGGTCAAAATATTAAGATTCCTAATTCTTTTGCTAAAAAAGTCATTATTTATGTGGATAAAGGAAACCACCTCCCTATTTATCAAATGATTTATGACGATCAAGGGCTTTACGAAAAATATTGTTTTACTGAAGTGAAAATCAATCCCAGCCTCAACCCCAAAGAGTGGACCCCCGAATGTAGTAGTTACGGATTTTAATCGATGTTTGATAAACCAATGCTTGGAGCACCCCTTGGGGTGCTTTTTTTATTAGCAAAAGCCCCTTATTTCCCAGTAAAAATTGTTATTTTAGAGTTATCACCAATCAACCCTGCCCCAAGGGGCAGACAAAATCAATCCATTATGAATAGCATAACATCCGAAATTTCCGACCAAAAAGTCGAAAATATCAAAAGTCTGGTTCAAAAGCAACGCAGCTTTTTTGCCAGCAACCAAACAAAAGATCTCAAGTTTCGCAAGCAACAGCTCCAAAAACTCAAGCAAGTCATTAGCGACCATGAAAAAGATTTTATGGAAGCGCTACACAAAGACCTGCGCAAACACGAGTTTGAAGCCTATGCCACAGAAATTGGTTTTATCTTAATCGAGTTGAAAAAGACCTTGAAGCATCTTGATAAATGGGCGGCTAGGCGTTCAGTGCCTACTCCATTGTTTCACTTCAATGGGCGGAGTTATGTGCAGCCTGAACCTTATGGCTGTACCCTCATTATCTCGCCTTGGAACTATCCGTTTCAGCTACTTTTTGCACCGCTTATTGGAGCTATGGCGGCGGGCAACTGTGCGATTCTCAAGCCCTCCGAATTTGCACCAGCTACTTCGGCACTCACGGCCAAGGTGATCGGCGAAAACTTTTCAAGTGATTATATTGCAGTAGTAGAAGGTGCTGTTCCCGAATCACAAGTATTGCTTGCTGAAAAGTTTGATTATATTTTCTTTACAGGGGGGACGAATGTAGGGCGTATTGTTTATCAAGCTGCGGCCAAGCACCTAACACCCGTTACTTTAGAGTTGGGGGGTAAAAGTCCTTGTATTGTTGATCGAGATACCAATATTGGCCTCACCGCCAAGCGTATTGTTTGGGGAAAGTTTGTTAATGCTGGGCAAACCTGTATTGCTCCCGATTATATCTTGGTAGACAAGGCCGTTAAAGCGCAGCTTGTAGCCAAAATGATTGAGCATATCAAAAAAGCCTATGGCGATAATGCTCAAGCTAGTGAGCATTACCCTCGTATTGTAAATGAGCGTCACCATAGCCGCCTGACGAGTTATATCCAAGAAGGCGAACTGCTTTATGGGGGTAAAACGGATTTAGATGACCTGTTTATTGAGCCTACCCTTTTGGAAGGGGTGTCTGAGGATGCCAATGTGATGAATGATGAGATTTTTGGGCCCATCTTGCCAATCATCGAGTATGATAGTATTCCTGATGCCATTCGATTTGTAGCGGATCGCCCAAAACCTTTAGCGATGTATATTTTTAGCAAAAATGAGAAAAATATATCTCGTATTTTGGATGA
>CAZOLU010000156.1:0-8380 GCA_964580485.1 uncultured Saprospiraceae bacterium
TGTCCTCTGATAAGCTTCATCTTCTAAAAGAACTGTTGCAACAGTTGCAGCATATTCTTTTGTTCGATTTCCTTCTTTTAGCAAGTTTTTAAACTTTCGAATTAAGCGTGCTGAACGCCCTCGAACATTAAAGAAACCTTGCTGATCCTCATTAATAGCATCCCAAATATCTTCAAGTTGATCTAGCACTGCTGTGCCTATTTTTGCTCGAACATTTACAAAATATTCTCTGTCATTCAGAGCGGTCACCCTTATCGTCCTTTGCCCAATTTCTGTTCTATACTTGAATCTATAATTTCGTAGAAATAAATGTTCTTGAGGATTATCTTCAAAAGGGTTAATAATTGGTTCTGCTTCCACATTATGTTCCCTTTGGTGGTATTACACTTTTTGTTTGATGCCATAAGATTCCCCCATTCCACTACTCGTTGAGGAAAAAGCGACTTGGGGTAAAAGTGGTCAATTTCCATGTATTTGCCTTCTTCTCCTAAATAGGATTCAGAATATACACTCCTCTTTGCATACTCATATTCTAGTGTTGTCAGATTTAAATGTCCTTTAGAGCTTAAAGTAGCATATCTAATCTTATTATATTCCCCTTTTTTTTGTTTCCAAATTTCTGACGTTTCCACAAATAAGGCTTCTAACTTTGCTTCTTTATGAGGAGGTCTCTCATAAAGAATAGGCTTTAGCTCCTTTGTATCATAAAAATTATGGCTTCCTGGATGACTTTGAATCAAATATTTGGTTAATTCAAAATTAGCGATAGCCTTCAACAAATTAGTCTTCCCTGCATTATTGTTCCCCCAAATAATGGTTCACTGGCTCAAATAGCCTTCTTCATCTACAAAAGATAGTTCTTGTTTACCTTTGAATTTTTTGTAGTTTTCTATTTCTAGATGACCGATATAGGTTGGTTTCATTATCTTCTTTTTGTTCTAAAAATACTTAAAGATAATAAAAGAACCTACCTTAATAGCTGGGGCTATTAGGCAGAACCGCTTTACTATTGTGCCACTGGCACAATGCAAACCCGTTCTTAGCTCCAAAAAATTCTAATTTCCTGCCATACAAAAAACACTTACATAATCTTTAATGATTTTGTTTCAGCTTTGCGAGTGTATTTTTTCTTGCGAGTGGTGGCGCGCTGTGGAGGAGGCTCCTCGTTCTCAAAACGAGGAGAGACCGAAGTCTCGTTCTAAAACGAGATGAAGGGCCGACTGAATAAGGAGCTCTGTAACATAGCGCAGGCAGCCCCAAGGGGCTGCCTACCCCAAAAACTTATAACTTCATCAACTTAGCAACGGCAGTTTTTCCATTGGCTAATTGTAGTTGAACGATGGTCAGACCAGAAAAATCAGTTGGGAGTTGAAATTGATTCTTGCCCTCCTGAAAATTTACAGGAAGTTCCTGACCGTTGATATTAAAGGCTTGAATCCGCAGTATCTGCGCTTCAGTTTGTAGATTAAAAATCCCGTTGGAAGAAGGGTTGGGATAGATCTTCAAGTCGCTATCGGCAATCAATTCATGAGCAACAGTTTGGTATTGCTTGGGGCCATATTTGAGGTCGAGGATGGGCGCATGATCGAGGTCGGTAGGGTCATAAAACTCGAGCTCCTCGCCATTTACCCCCTCTGCGCTGATTCTGAGTTGGAATTGCCCCGACTGTAGGAAAGCAGCCGCTTCTGCTGGAAGATCTAAGCGCAGCCAATTGTCGTTTTTGTCCAAGTCGCCATATACACAAACTTGAAAGCTACTGTCGGGAGTGGCATCGAAATCACTTGGCTCCCAAGCTGTGGAATTACCCGCATAAGGATAGAAAAAGTCGACTTGAATTGCCGTTGCCTGATTGGTTACATTGCCATTTTGAGCATTTTTCCGTTTCAAAAATAGGCTAGCTTGGGCGATTCCGGTGTCGGGTATGGTGTAATTGAACTCCAGAAAGAGTCGCTGCTCGACATTGAGTTTACCTAAGTACAAGCCATTTCCTATATTCCCCAAGCTGTCTAAGCTTAGGCCGGCTACTGGGCTGTTTTGTTGATCTTCCATAAGGGCAAAACGATAGTACTGATCAAACTGATAGTCCATAAAAACTTCGTAGGCATCATTATTCAAATGGAAACAATCGTAAAGCCCAATATTGGTGAATGGGATGTTACCCAAGCTAATCATAGATTCGGCTGGAGATGGATATTCTAGAAATCCAGTATCGATCGGCGCTAGACCTGCGGCGTAGGTTCCTGCGGGAGGAACGTTCAGGGGGGTGCTTTGCCCATAAACATGCTGCATCAGTCCAATGGCAGGAACAAACTCTACCTTAGGGTGGTTTGAGGCATAAACCTGCATACTGTCTGAAAATTGGCGCAGGAGGCTGTTGATTTGTATAAAGTTGGGAAAGTTCATATTCTGCCAGGCCCCATAATAAGGATGTTGTGCTTGTAAGGCGGTGGGTACCTCATTGATGACATCCCCAAAGTTGGCATAACAATAGCCTGACCAAACTACGATTAGATCTGGATTGACATTATGTATAAAATCGACGAGATCTACAATATTTTGAAAGACCTCTTGATAGAGCGAATCAACAGCAGCAGGGCTAAAACTGATATCCCACTGCCCTAAAAAATCATTTCCTCCGATACTGAGATGAACAAACTCCAAGCTTGGATGTGCTAGAATTTCCGTTTCAAGTTCGGCGAGTAATGCAGTATCATTGACAAAGGTGGTGGTTCTAGACCCCGCAATAGAGAGGTTGAGGTCGCTGACTTGAGCCAAATCGCTAAAACCGTAGTTGTCCATGGCTGCTTCAATCGATTGCCCTAGGTGCATAAAAGTGGCCCAGCTATCCCCTATTAGCAAGACTTTGTCTTCTCTGTCTGTATTGCAAGTTTGGCTTTGGAGCTTCCCGATAAGGATTAGGCCCAACATAAGGAGGGTTAAGATCTGTTTCATTCCATTCATTTTATAGTTGACAATAGCTGGGGATCTGTATAGTTTGGGTAGACTAATATAGGTGTTTTCGATGATTCTTGCAAGTTGATTATTTATCCCAAGCTAAGATGCTAGCCTTTCCACTTGATCCACCAAGGCAGGCGGTTTTGTTTGATGTTGGTGTAGGGCATATTTTCTGCACCAAAGCCTTGATAAAATCGGGCAATACTATCAATAGAAGAGCCTTCAAAATCAATAAAGACTGGGCGGTTGGCATTAGACTGGATAAACTGATCGACGAGAAAGTGCATCGCACCGACCTCCCGACCTGCGGGGGTCGTCACATTGAGTAAATTGATATAACGTGCGCCATTGACCATCCAGAACACGGCAGCACAAAGCTCTTTGTCTTGGTTCATAGAGCCCATAATAAAGCCTTGCCCTCGGTGCAGGCAGTTGTAGATAATCCGGTGGGCAGCGTGGTATAGTGCCTCGGGGAACTTATTGCCTTTATCCTCTTGGGAGCTTTTGACCAGTTCTACAAAAGTTTCTGGTTTGATGGAGGTTGTTCCAAAGAGTTGAGCTTTTTCTCCTTTTTTGATGTTGCGTTTGTGGTTGGAGGAGTAGGCGGCTCTCAGTTTTTCATAAGGTAGATTGAGGGGGAGAAGGTAATTGGCTTTTTCGGTAAGTTCAAAGCCTTGCAGACTTTTGATCGACATACTTGCATTGAGGTTGATGTCGATGTGCTTGTACTCTTTGGGAATAGCGTCGATAAAGGCCTGTATGCGTTTTTGGCTAAAGCCGTTGACGGTGAAGAGCCCTAATTGCTGGCAGAGATAGGGTTGATAGAGCCGCTTGATCCTGAAGAGTTTTTCATTGTAAACCAAAGGAAAAACGGATTCGTAGTTATTCTCTACCAAACCTACCCAGTCGTCTGCGACATTATCGAGATACCAGGTGTAGCCGTAGATTAGACTATTTGGAGCATAGTGTACACAGCCATTCCAACGAGGGGCTTCAATTTCATCTCTCTGCAATAATCGAATTTCCATTTCCGTATTCAAAGGTTAAGTAAGCGCACTTCATCCAAAAATTTGGATTGCTTATATAACCATCTGTACTCAAAATAGTTGTATGTCTTTAGTGCAATTCTTGACTTTTTAGAAGCCTTCAGGTTTCAAAAAGTTGAGCTGCGCAAGTCCTAGCCTTTAGGCTCCCTACGCTAAACACATACCAATAGTTTAGTTAGTCCCCTGGCTCCATAAGGTCTTCTTTGCTCATGTGTACGAGCCATTTTCCATCTACCCGTTTGAGATGGACTTCTTCATCGGGCAAGGGATTCCCCTCTGCATCACAACAAAAGGTACAAGTGGCTTTATCTCCCTCTACGGTACAATCTGCTTTTTTGATGTTTTGGGTATTTTCGGCGGTTTCTGCTTTCATTTCTTCGATACTTTGCTCATCTGCCATTTCTAGAGCTTGCGCTAAAAACTGCAAGAACTTTTCTGTATCTTCTGTACCATAGGCTTTAGCAGCTTCAAAATCTAGAACTGTGAAACTTTTTATAAAGGCTAATGCAACGGTGTTGGGCTTTTTGAAGTTGACTTTATTTTTAGAGCTACTACAAGCCATCAACAGCAAAAAGCCTAGTCCCCAAACGCTATATTTTATATATCTACTCATATTATGCTAATTAGATCATTCGGCGAGCTGTCATATAAACCTTGCGCCAATAGTTGTTATTCATAGAAGACTCCATCACACCACGACTAGAAGAAGCATGGATAAACTTCACTTCACCATTGCTGTTGGAAGATACTACCCCTACGTGGTTGATGCGGTTGGGTGTACCTGTGGCAAAAAAGATAAGATCACCCGCCTCTACTTGATTAAAGTTGATCCCTTTTCCGGTATTTGCCTGATCTCGGGAAACTCGTGGAATATTCACCCCAATAGCCTTAAATACCGTCTGTGTCAATCCAGAACAATCCATACCACTAGCGGTAGTACCACCAGTACGATAGGGAGTGCCATAATACTTCCGAGCATTTTCGATCAAGGCATTGATTTTAATAAGGCGAGCATTAGGCGCATTTTGGCCATGTCCTCCTCCCATATAAGCAATATCATCTCCTACCACAAGGTTTCCAAAAGGAGATTTAGCACCACCACTATTTCCACCACTACCTTGTTGTTTTTTCGAGAGTTCCTCAAGAAAGGCGGCAAACTCTTTTCCATAGATTGTAAGATCCACTACGGCTTTGATTCGGTTGCCTCTATTATCATTAAGATATTGAATACCACGCATAAAGTCTAAGTTTAAAGAAGATGATTAAATCAGTTCAAAATTAACTGAAAAAAGGAGAAAAAAAAATTTTTGGCCACAGTTCCCAATACTTTAAGTGGGATGATTCGCCATAATGCTATGTGTAAAGTGGATGCATCTTGGTATATTTAGAATATTTTTTGTTTATTTAAGTAATGATTTAACAACAACCTTTATTAAGCCATACTTTTATGATTCATTCTATGACCGGCTTTGGCCGGAGCCAATTGGTACACCAAGAACAAAGCATTACGGTAGAAATCAAAAGCATCAACAGCAAAGCTTTTGATGTACGCATGCGTCTTCCCTTGCATTATCAATCTAAAGAAATGCTGCTGCGCCGCCTACTCAGTCAAAGACTCATGCGTGGTAAGATTGACTTGAGCTTGAATGTTTTGAGCAATAGCCAAACGGATTATCGCATCGATAGCCATGCCTTTGAGGCCTACTATTATCAATTACAAGAGCTGGCAGGCAACTTGGGAATGGATAAAGGAGATCTACTCTATACGGTTAGTAGACTTCCTGGGGTTGTTGTTCAAAATGAGGATGAGGCCAGTGAAGAAGAATGGAAAAAGGTAGAGGCTGTGGTATTGGAAACCATTGATAAGTTGCAGGCATTTCGAGCGCAAGAGGGCGATGCGATGCAACAAGACATGCTTGCTCGCATTCAGAAAATTCAAGAGCTGCTTGCAGAAGTTCCACAACATGAAGCAGCTCGCATGGAGCGGGTGCGACAGCGCTTACAACAGAATTTGGAGCAGTTTAAAACCAACAATAAGATTGATGAAAATCGATTTGAACAGGAGTTGATTTACTATATCGATAAGCTTGATATCTCTGAAGAAAAGACGAGGCTACAACAGCACTGCCAGTATTTTTTAGAAGTCATAGAAGATAGTGTACTTGCTAGCAAAGGCAAAAAGCTCAACTTTATCATCCAAGAGATTGGTCGAGAAATCAATACCCTCGGGGCAAAGGCCAATTATGCTGAGCTACAACGCATTGTGGTGCAAATGAAAGATGAGGCAGATAAGGTCAAGGAACAATTGGCAAATGTTTTGTAGAGTTTTTAACTTTATATTAAATACATTGTCCGTAAAGTAATGGCATAATGCTGTGCGAGGGGCTTCACCGCCTCGCAGCTTGGATGTCGCACTTTCAGCGCTCTCCAAAAAAGATGCATAAAATTACTTTCTGGACAGTGTATTAAACACACCGTATTAAAACTCCTCCCATGCATTTTTTTAGAATCCTCTGCCTGCTTCTTTTTAGTCTAGCCCTCTTTGCACAAAATGAAAAAGATCCGGCGAGTATAAGCATTTGGGAGTTGAGTGACCCTGATGGTTTGAATCCACTGACCTCTACAAGTGCCAATGCCCATTATATTGAAAATAATATTTTTTCACGCCTACTCGAGCGAGACCCCCAAAGCCTGGAGCTAAAGCCCCAGTTGGCCATTGCTCGCCCCGAGCTGAAAAAAATTGAGCAAGGGCCTTACAAAGGTGGCATGTCTTTATCCTATGAAATTCACCCCCATGCAAAATGGGATGATGGTTTGCCCGTAACTGCTGCAGATTATATATTTACGGTCAAAGCACTTAAAAATCCCTTAGTAGACGCAAGATCTACCCGCCCCTATTATAATTTCATCGACCATATTGAGGTTGACCCCAAGAACCCTAAGCGCTTTAGCATTTACAGCAAAACCTCTTATTTTCTAGCTGAAGAAGCTAGTGGAGATCTTCATATTCTCCCCAAACACCTTTATGATCCAGAAGGTCTGATGCAAGCCTACACGATTAACACCCTGAATAATAGTTCCGAAGACCGTCTTAAACAAGATAGTAGCCTCCAAAAATTTGCTCAAGCCTTTAATGCAAGAAAGTATGAGCAGGAATTGGTGGTGGGATCTCATGCTTATCAACTTGTAAAATGGGAATTGGGACAAGAACTTGTCTTAGAACGCAAAAAAGATTGGTGGGGAGATGAAGGGAAGAATTATGCAGATAGCAGTTTCCAGTATCCTCAGCGTTTACACTACCGTGTTATTAGAGATCAAAATACCGCTATTACAGCACTTAAAGCAGGGGAAGTAGATCTAATGCGCAGTGTTAAGCCAAGCAAGTTTCTGGAGCTTAAAGATGATAAAACATTAGACCACAGGTTTCATTTTTTCAGCCCTAATCAATTGGCCTATTACTACATAGGTTTTAATTGTAAAAACCCTAAACTATCTGATAAAAAGACCCGTCAGGCACTAGCGCATCTAATTAACCGGGAGGAATTGATTGAAATACTTTTTGAGGGAATGGCTATAAAGGTAGAAAGTCCCATCAACCCCAGTAAAGATTATTACAATCATCAACTCAAAGCACGTCAATTTGATCTTGAAAAGGCTAAAACCCTATTAGCTGAGGCAGGTTGGAAAGACAGCGATGGAGATGGGATTTTGGATAAGGAAATAGAAGGAGCTCTAGTTCCGCTAAGGTTGGAGTATAAATATAATCGAGGGAATGAAATTCGTAAAAATATTGGGTTTTTACTCAAGGAAGAGGCTAAAAAAGTGGGTATAGAGATTCAAATAAGTACCAAAGGATGGCTAGGCTTCTTAGAAGATCTAAAACATCAAAATTTTGAGCTTATGTGTGCTGGCTGGGCACAAGGCCCTGGCTTGGATGACCTTAAACAACTCTGGCATTCAGCATCGGATACTCCAGATGGTGGCAATCGTATTGGATTTCGGAATGAGGAGGTAGACGCTCTAATTGAGGAGATTAACAACACGCTAGATGCCAAGGCACGCCAAAAGATGTACTTTCGCATTCAGGAAATTATTCAAGAAGAACAGCCTTATATCTTTTTGGTTTGTCCTGCCGAACGAATCATCATCAGCAAGCGGGTTTTGAATGCGCAAGGCTCAGCCTTGCGCCCCGGCTATCAAGAACAGTACTTCAAGCTAGCCAAATGATGCTGTGTCAAGCTTGCTTAGGCTCAAAGCGCAAACATACCGAATTGATACAATAGCGCACTCCCGTCGGAGGAGGTCCATCATTAAAAATATGGCCAAGATGCGATGCACAATTGGAGCAAATCAACTCCATGCGGGTCATGCCATGGCTA
>CAZOLU010000157.1:0-8322 GCA_964580485.1 uncultured Saprospiraceae bacterium
AGGCCTCCCTTATCGTAAATATTATTTTTGACAATTTTAGGGTGCGGAATGTCGGGTATACGTTCTGTCTTTGAGTCTCTTAGTCTAGTATCTAGAAGTCTATACTATTCAGCTGAGTTTAAAGCTACTTAATGATGCTAGCACTACTTTTGTAAATTTAAGGGATGACTTGTATATTGAAGCCAGTTAATCTAAAACCACAATGCTCGTAAAAATACAGTATAGCAAAATTCTCTATCAACAATATACCTTTGCTTACAGCACTTTCCCTATCTTAGTGCTCTGTAACATAAGTTCTTAGTATACCAATAGAGTTTGATAACTAAAAATAATGGAATGCAATACTGCTTTTGTTCATAGCCTTGATGGGAATAAGCTTTAATTTAAACAGTCAAGTAAAACCCCAAGATTACAGCGAGCTGTCTTATAAAGACTTAGATAGTTTAGCCACCCTAACTGAAGAAGCTCAAGATTTTGAAAGGTATTTGCTTTGTGTTCAGACTGCAAGGCAAAAAGCACAAGAAGAATTTGGTCAAGAAGATTCGGTTTATGCTCATTATACCACTCAGCTAGGAATATATTATTATGAAGCTCGTGAATATACCAAAGCTCTTGCCTTGTATGAAGAGGCTTTAGCTATACAAGAAAAAGTACTAGATTCTAAAATCAACCCTAGCCTAGCAATTACATACAACGAACTAGGGATATTGAAAACAGATATGGGCGCATTTGAGGAAGCCCTACAACTCATTCTCAAATCTAAGGATATTAGGGAGCAGTTTTATGGTAAAAAACATAAAGCTTATGCTCGGTCTTTGAACGACTTGGCCTACATCTATAGTGAAACTGGGGATATAAAGATGGCGATCAAACAATATGAGGAGGTAATTGGAATTGAAAAAGAGTTATATGAAGAAAATGATGAGGCTTCGGCACTCAGGACTTTCCATTTGTACTTGAAGCGCAGCAAAATTGAAGGGGTGTTTAAGTTTCTCAAAAACCAATTAGGTTGGGAAGAGTTTCAGGTCAGAGATCTTTTAGCAATTAAACATCTCATTGTTCTGTCTTATTTCATAGGTGCATACTTTTATGAATTAGAGCCAGAGTTGACTAAAAATGAGTATATGCAAGAACTCTGTAAGCTAGGCGGTGGCAAGGGTAAGGTGACAAGGCATTTCTTCTTAAAAGGGCTAGAAAGAATATATCATTTTGAGCAGGTTGCTCGCTTTTTTAAAGAACAAAATATGTCTCCAGAAGAAATAAAACGTTTTATGGATGAATTCACTTAGGGGACTTTTCCGTAGTTTTCAGAACCTTCATCCTGTGACATAGCAAAACAACAGCTCTAAAAATAGACAACCTTATTTATATGTTGTAAAGTGAAACTTTCGGAGTCTAAAAGCCTTCTAATTCCCATCAAACCTAGCTTTTTTGCCCATTCGAATTTTTTACACTAGTTTTACACTGTACAAAAATGCAAAATGCTGAAAGCTAGTGCTGGTCGGGTTTTGAGCTATGTTGTTTCAATTCCGCCCGAAACCGCGAGTCCTCTAAGTCATTGATTTAGAGGACTTTTTCTTTTCGGATGTTGCTCTTCTCAAAAAGGTTGGAAGTTAGTATTCATCAGACTTGTAGCTTTCATTGTGTTTTTTTATACCCACCTTTTTACACTAGTTTTACACTGCCAATGTTGTTCCTTTCTTGAAATCTATTGTTGGTCGGACTTGTAGCTCCTTTGTTTCGAGTTCTGGGGGAGATTTAAGCACTGTTTTGAGTGGTGTTAAGGGCTTAGAGCTATCTGTCTTAGGAGGTTTTGAAGATTTTTCATACTGGAATTGGCACTTGACTTTATTTTATGACAGTTTTGCATTATTTCAAACGTTCAATCTCCGCCTTGATAAAAGCAGCTAATTCCTCTTTCTTAGGAAGTTCTAAAAGATACTTAGAAATAAAGAGTTGGTTGTCCATACCTGCAGTAGCATATTCAACGAGCGCTTGATTTTTGTCTGTAACAAGTAAAATTCCCACAGTAGGGTTATCATCCTCTCTCATGACCTCTACCTCATAAAAAGAACGTTTTTCATTCTTATCAATGCGCGTTAATAGTTCAAGGTGGGAGTATGATAATTTCTTTACTAAAAGATCAGCTTTAAGTTGAAAATCATCTATTTCAGATTTGGGGAACAGTGTCCGCCGAATTGAATCCGCCTCCAACTTCATCAGGTAAAATAGCAGAGATCTGTGGATATTGAAGATAAACAGAACAGATACCTATTTAGCCTGCTTTCTCCTCCTCCCTAAACAGTTACCTCTCTTTTATGTCTATTAGATCTTAAACAATTTCAAACAAAAGTACCTGAAAACCCTGATTTTATAATGATTGAGATGATTTTTCGTCTAGAAGCAGCAGCCTTTTTCCCATTTTTTATATATTGTTAATGTTAATGTCAAAACAAAACGCAATAAATATCATTGGTGCATGGAAACTTACCAACTTCAAATCGGAAAACATCAGTTGAGTTATGATATCGCAGGAGAAGGACAGCCTGTATTATTATTAGCTGGAGGACCAGGCTTAGCCGCAGATTACCTCAAGCCTTTGGTTGAACGTATCGCCAAGTATGCCCAAGTAATTGTACTACATCAAAGAGGTACGGGCAAGTCTCAGTCGGGCTTTAGCCCCTCAGATATTACCGTAGAAAAAACTACGGCAGATATTACAGCACTAAGCAAAGCACTCAATATTGAAAAATGGTCGATTGTTGGCCATTCTTGGGGAGCCATGCTAGCTGCAAATTATGCACAGTTAGCATCCGATAAAGTCGAGAGAATGGCTTTCATTTGTAGTCCAGGATTGACTTACAACATGCTAAATTATCAATCGGATACACTTTTTCAACGCTTTTCGGGAGCCGATAAAGCAAAAGCATTAGAGCTATTTCAAGCTATTCCTATTGCTGCTAATCCCGCAGAAGCTATGGTCAACTTCTTTAAATTTGCTACTCCAAATTATTTCTTTGATCCATCTAAAGCCACTTCCCTGATTGACTTTCTTAATACAGATACTTTTTCAGTAGGAATTTATACTGCCCTCACCTCAGATTTAGCCAAAACAGCTTTTGATCTTAGTCCGCAAAAGAGCAGTATCCCCACATTAGATCTCTTTTCACGCCAAGATATATTTGGTTTTGAGGCACATTTTGATATCCATCAAGTATATACTAATCTAAAACAAGTCATTATCGAAAAAGCGGGGCATTATCCTTGGTTGGAGCAAGATGAGGTTTATAAAGAATTGGAAGACTTCCTAAAAGGCTAATACCATGGGGAAAAGGCATTTAACAGAAAAGGAGTTAGTTGATATTCAAAAAATGCAGACCTACTATCTGGATATGCGCAATAACGGCATCCAAGGGCAGATTGAAGAATTGGATGATTTACTTCCTTGCATTTATCACCTGAACAACAAGGATACCTTAGTCATTGAGCATGTCAACAAAATGGGAGGCGATCTATTTGCTTTAGATCCTAGTCAAATTTTGTCCATGGGAAAGGAGTTTTTAGATACCTACATCCACCCAGATACTCTGGAATTTATCCCTCAATTGAAGGCTTTTTACGCCTCAGATGATGAGGAAGCGATCATTAGTTATTTCCAAAAATACCGCCCAAGAGTAGATGCAGATTATGAATGGTTGTTTACCAGTGCTAAAATTTATAAAAAGCGTCGAGCACTGATTACCATCGCAACGCCAGTAAGTCAGCTTCATGAGATTGGGAATAAAATGAACCGTATCTTGGATGAGCACTCCTTTATGAAAAAGAACTTTAAGAAGTTTATGGCTTTGACCAAACGAGAAAAGGAAGTGATGAAACTACTGGCCTTGGGGCATTCGGCAAAAGAAATTAGCGAGCAGCTGTTTGTGAGTTTCAACACCATCAAAAGACATCGACTCAATCTTTACAAAAAACTGGAAATTGAAAAGATTACGGAATTGATTCAATATGCACAAGCTTTCGATTTAATATGAAAGCACCAACTATGGAAGGTATTCAAGGCCTCTGCTAGATGCAGGGTCTTTTTTGTGCTGAAAAATCACCCTTTTGGGTGATTGCCAAACCTACATCTAAGTTCTATATTTGTGAATAGAAAAAATGCTCGTATCCTTAAAGTTGCCCTGTCTTGCAGATTCTGATATCCAACTTCAAGACCTCATAGACTTCCCCCATCGTGAGGATCTAGAGTAGATAATCAGATCTGCTTTTTTGCACTAAACATATCGCTTTATTCTTAAACTAGTTGTTGAGGAGGCCAATGTCCCTTTGGGTCTCCTAGGTTGGGTAGTGGACCTCTAGCCGTAGCATTTGCTGCGGCTAAGGGGTTTCATGCAGTGAGCCCTGACCATTCCATTCCTAAACTATTCCCATCCGCTCCCTCCCAACTATAATCACTTGGTACATTCCCCAGCCAAAGTGCTTGTGCATTAACTTTTTGTTAATTACAAAAGCCTGCTGCTTGCACTCTCTAATATTTATACTATTTTTGTTCGCTATAAAGGGATTTTTTTACTAACTAATTCAGTTTGATGGGGTTGTGGGTTTAATATGCTATTTCTATAAATGTTTTAATCCTTGACCCTAAGTCAATTACATTCTAAACACAGTTTTATGAAAAAACTTGAACATGGGTTGATGCTGTTGCTGCTGCTGCTGACGACTGCCCTCTCCGCACAAAATGCCAACATCACAGGTGTTTTGCAGGGTAATGCAGGCAAAGCTGCAGATGCTGCACGCATACGCATCCTAGGAACCAACTTTAGCACCCAATCGGCAGAAGATGGGAGCTTTAAGCTAGAAGGCGTACCCCAAGGGGATTATCAGCTAGAAATTATCAAGGGACAGTACCAACCCCTAACACTAGAATTGGAAGTATCTGGAACCGCAGATGTCGATCTAGGCACCATTACGCTAATCATTGCCGATGGTATCGATATGCTATCCAGTGAAGACTTGATCCCAACCATATCGCTCTCCGAAGAGGCTGTGAATAGCGATGGGGGAGGAAGCTCCAACGTATCGGGACTATTAACCTCTTCTAGAGATGTTTTTTACAATACCGCAGCCTTCGCCTTTGGTGCAGCACGCTTCCGAGTGAGAGGCTATGATTCTGAACATGCTACGGTGTACATCAATGGCCTACCCATGAACTCTCCAGAAAACGGCTGGGCTACCTGGTCGCTTTGGGGGGGATTGAACGATGCCATGCGTAGTCGTGAAAATACCGTGGGTCTAGCCCCAACCGACTATACCTTTGGTGGTATTGGTGGGGCTTCTCAAATCGATATGAGAGCCAGTACTCAGTGGAAACAAGTGCGTGCTGGACTCGCCGTCTCTAATCGCTCTTACCGTTTACGTCCCATGTTTATCTATTCTACGGGGTTGATGGATAATGGCTGGGCTTTTTCCGTAAGTGGTTCTGTGCGTTTGGCCGAGCAGGGACCCGTGCCCGCATCCTATTATAGTGCTGCTTCCTATTACTTTGCCGCAGAAAAACGCATTTCTCGCCAACATGCCCTCAACTTTATGGTCTTTGGTGCGCCTCGGGTACGAGGAAAAAGTGCGCCAATTACTGCCGAAATGCAAGAAATTGCACGTGAAGCGAATGGAAATGGGTATTTGTACAACCCTTATTGGGGCTATCAGACACAGCCTGATGGTAGTCGAAAAATTCGCAACTCACGTTATGCCGAAACACATATTCCTACCATGATGCTTACCCATGATTGGAATATGAATGATCGAAGCAAATTGACCACTTCTATTGGCTATCAATTTGGGCGCAATGGTTCTACTGCCCTCAACTGGTACAATGCTCCAGATCCACGCCCAGAATACTATCGCAAATGGCCTAGCTATGTTGCCCAAACCGATGAGGCCGTAGCTGCAGCTCTTCGTCAGCAATTCGTAGACAATCCTGAGCTGATGCAAATGGATTGGGATGGTATTTATGAGATCAATCGAAATAGTTTTGATGAGGAGTTCTCTGGTACCGAAGCTCGTGCCAAGTATATTGTAGAGGAGCGCCGTTTTGATATGGAACAATATAATTTTAATACCATTTATCGTAGCTTTATCAACGACAATATTACGGTGAATGGAGGTGTTCGTGGTCAATATTATATTGGTAAAAACTTTAAGGTCATTGATGATTTGCTTGGTGCAGATTATTATATTGATATCGACCAATTTGCAGAGCGCGATTCTGCTACCAACCCTGTTTTTGCCCAAAACAACTTATCCGATCCTTATGCTCAACTCAGAACAGGAGATCGCTTTGGCTACGACTTTGAAGCACATATTCAAAATGCAGCAGTTTGGGGACAAGGGCAGTTTAAATATGGAAAAATAGAGTTTTTTGGAGCTGCGGAGTTGTCTTATACCCGTTTTTGGAGAGAAGGCAACTTGCAGAATGGTCGCTTCCCAGATAATTCTCTAGGCAAAGGGGAGGTCTTTTCTACCTTCAACTACAATGTGAAAGGAGGAGCTACCTACAAACTAGATGGCCGCAATTATTTCTACTTGAATGGAAATTATGGTACACAAGCTCCTTTCTTCCGCAATGCTCATGTATCTGCTCGTAGCCGTGACCAATTGGTAGATGGCTTGACCAGTATGACCGTCTTTGGAACAGAAGGAGGCTACTTGCTCAAAGCACCCAAGGCCAAAGCTCGAGTAACAGGCTACTACACACGATTTCTCAATGGCTTTTACAACCAGAGCTTCTTTTCAGATAATGCTTTTGCTGGAGAAGGTGGCGAACTACAAAGTGGGTTTGTCAACTTTGTGATGAATGGCGTAGATCGCCGACATATGGGCTTGGAATTGGCCGCACAATACGAGGTGCTTACTGGACTCAACTTGCAGGCCGTAGCCGCTATCGGGGAACATATCTACACCTCTCGTCCTGAAATTTCTATCTATTTGGATAATGATCCCAATACACAGGTGGCAAGCCGTACTGCTTATATGAAAAATTCTTATGTGGCAGGTTCTCCACAGATGGCTTATTCTTTCGGAATCAACTACCGGGCACCACAGTACTGGTTTATTAATGTGAATTTCAATTATATGATGCGTAGCTTTGTAGAGGTAAATCCAGATCGTCGTACTTTCGAGGCCGTTTCTTATGTGAATAATCCTGAATTTCAACAACAGGCGGTGACTCCTGGTTCTGCCGAGTGGGTAGCCATCTTAGAGCAAGAGGAACTTCCTCATGTCTTTACCATCGACATTTTTGGTGGAAAGTCTTTCCGCTTTAAAAATTCTAAAGGAGAAGCCCAATACATTTATATCAACGTAGGAATTAGCAATATTCTTAATAATCGCAACATCATTACAGGTGGTTTTGAACAACTCCGTTATGATTTTGAAGATAATAATCCTAATACTTTCCCTACACGTTATTTTTATGGTTATGGTATCAACTACTTTGCTAGCGTAACCTACCGAATCTAAAAATGCTATTATTCAATTAGAAATCATATAACTTCCAATATTATGAAAAATACATTCAATCGCTTTAGCCTACTCTTTTTGGGGATAGCTCTTATGGCCCTTACTTTTCAAAGCTGTAAAAAGAAATTTGATGAGCCACCCGTAGGGGATTTGCCCAACCTTACCGCTAATGCAACCATCGCTGAAATTCAGGCCATGCATACTATTGGCAATACCGCCACACCGATTACAGAAGATAAGATTATTGAAGGGATCGTCGTTTCTTCCGATGAGGCGGGCAACTTTTTCAAGCAAATCATTTTACAAGATGCCACTGGAGGTCTTGAAATTCGGGTGGATGTGAATAATTTGTATAACGAATATCCCGTAGGTCGCCAGGTTTTTGTACGTCTCAATGGTTTGTATATTGGTGATTTTGAAGGGAATTATCAATTGACCATCAATGAAGCGGGGGATCGCATCCCAGAAGGCTTGCTCGGTCAGTATGTGGTGGCTGGGGCTGCCAATCAACCGCTAACCCCCAATGTAGTTACGATCTCCGACATCTTGACCAATCCAGGTTTGCGCAACACCTTGGTACAGTTGAATAATGTACAGTTTGTCGCCAATGATACTGCTCAAACTTATGCAGATGCCATCAATCAGGAATCTAGCAACAGAAGCATCCAAGATTGTAATGGAAACATTATTTTACTGCGTTCTTCAGGTTTTGCAGATTTTGCTTCAGATCGTACGCCAGGTGGTGCAGGTACTGTTACGGCAGTATACACCAACTTTGGTAGTGATGCGCAGTTGTATATTCGCGAT
>CAZOLU010000158.1:0-4166 GCA_964580485.1 uncultured Saprospiraceae bacterium
AAAATAGCTAAAATTTCAAGACTAAATACAATTTTTAAACAACTTCGATTTCCAAAAGATCTATTTCTTGAAGTGCTGCCCAAAAAGTAGAGGCTCCTTTTATTATTTTTTGAAAACAAAGAACTTATTTTACTTTAGCGTCAGTTTTTGCGATAAATTTTAGATATTTGTTAGGAGCAGTTTTCTTGCTTTTGAATGCTAATGATTCATAGTCATTCGTTGAAACGCAATCAACCAATAACAACTACTACTTAAATTTTACCCGATTTATGGACGTTAAACTCGTTTATTTACTACATGCCAAAGAGAACGAGGCAGTAGCTCATGAGATCCTTTCCTTTTTCAACAATAGCAATGTTGAACTATCCTCCAACCCTTCAGCCAGTGATTTAGAGCAGGCAATTCAACAAAACCCCTCTACTCCTATTTTAGTGCTCATCTCTGATAATTTCCTACGATCCTTGGATGCCATGGACCGACTCAGCGTCATTATACAGGAACCAAGCAACTATTTAGTTCCAGTGCTGATTGATGGACGAAAATTGCGGGAAGGGACTACGGATGTTTATGATAGTTATCCTACCAAAATTGGAACCATCCACGAAGTTATGCAATATCGGGATTATTGGTATGAAGAGTGGATTCGCTTGAGAAAAGCTTGCAATAATGCTGTAGAATCTGAGCAAGAAGCACTCGAAAAGAAAAAGAATATTGCCAAGCGCATGTCTACCAATATTGGAACATTTTTGCGCAACATCAATGGGCTAAAGCCCAAAACTTATGAGCAGTTTTCTAAAGAAGATTATCAGTATTTTCTAGACAAAATAGAATTAGAAACTTTACAACATCAACCCTCTGCCGAACATCTTAAAGTAGTAAAAGAAGAGGATCAGCCAGAACATACTACCGAAGAAACTCCCTTAGTTGTAGATATTCAAGATCAAGAAACAGAAATCTTAGATACAGAAGAAACAGTGCTTCCACAAGAAGAGCCCCATGCAGAAGATGAACAAGAAGAAAAGGTAGAAATCTTGGTTGAAAATCAAGAAGAAAAACTGTCTGAGGAAAATATAGAAACTATTGACCCCAATGCTAATGGTATTTCCATCGAAACAGAAGATCTTGTCGAGAGTAATCCTAAAGAAGAAGTTCTAGTAGAGGAAATCAAAGAACCCACTGAAAAGCTGTTGGTAGAAGACCTCACTCCTCCAGAGGAAATTGAAACAGCAACAGAAGATGCAGAGGGAAACAACACAGAGGAGGAAGCGCAAATACCTACTGTTGAAGAAGAAGAGGATTTCGCTGAAGCTCCTACTCCTATAGATCAAGAAGAAGAACAAGAAAACCCCGTTTTTGCCATGCGTAGTTTAGATGACTTAGATGATTTTGATGAGGATGCTGTTTATGAGAACGTAAAAATTGAAGAGGTCAATGATCTAGATGTCTTATTTTATTTGGCAGAATCTGAAACTGAAGAAGCTGATCTTGACAATGCGATTCACTGCTATCAGCGTATTTTGGAATTAGACCCCACCAATGGAAGGGCTTTGCTTTGGCTGGCTCGCTTGCTGGGGCGTGTAGAGGCTGATCACAACACTGAAATTGCAGACTTATACCGGAAAGCCTTGTTTTGTAATGAAGAGTCTGCTGTTATTTATTATGAATATGCACTCTTTCTAAAAAATGCCTATCAATCGCTACATCGTGCAGCAGATCTCCTTCATCGTTCCTTAGAACTTGACCCATTGTTTGACCTAGCGTATATGGAGCTTGCTGTGTGCCAGAAAGAGTTGGGGCAAGACGCTTTGGCTCGTGCCAACTACCTCCAAGCTTGCGTCCTCAACGAAAGTTATCAAAGTGCAGAGAATGACGATAGCTATGGGGTTCTGCGCCCAGAACCTGCCGAGCAAGAAGTTCAAGAAGAGGCTGTGGCAGAGGCAGCTACGCCCCACCCCAACTCAGAAAAAGTGGTTATGGTAACGGGAGCAAGCTCTGGAATCGGTCGAGCAATCGCCGAGCTTTTTGCATTCAACGGCTTTAAGGTGATTATGACAGGTCGCCGCAAAGAGCGCTTGGAAACGATCGAAAAAGAGCTCAAGCAGCAATTTGAAGTCAATATTCAAAGCCTAGTCTTTGATGTTCGGGACCAAAAAGCGGTGCAAGCCGCCATCGAAAGCCTTCCGGAAGACTGGCAGCAAGTGGATATTCTCATCAATAATGCGGGCTTGGCTCGTGGGCGATCACCCATCCATCAAGGAGCATTAGAACATTGGGAAACGATGATTGATACCAATATCAAAGGCTTGCTTTACCTCACGCGTTTGGTTACTCCTAAAATGGTAGAAAACAAAAAAGGTTTTGTAATTAACATTGGTTCTATTGCTGGCAAAGAGCCTTATGCCAATGGTAATGTCTACTGCGCCACTAAAGCGGCGGTAGATATGCTTACCCGAGCCATGCGCCTCGATTTACACTCCTATGGTATAAGAGTAGCCGCGATCCACCCAGGGCATGTAGAAACCGAGTTTGCCCTAGTGCGTTTTGATGGGGACGAAGAGCGTGCCGCCATCTACGATAACTTTAGCCCGCTTACAGCTTATGATGTGGCCGAAGCGGTTTATTTTGTAGCTTCTCGCCCCGAGCGTGTAAACATTCAAGATTTATCTATGTTTAGTACACAGCAAGCAAGTGCTACGGTCATTGATCAAAGTGGTCGTAAATACGAATAAGGATCAATAATGAAAAGTTGATATACAGGCTGTTGGTTGAGTAATTTCTACTAACAGCCTGTTTTTTGTCATTGGCGTTCACTTTTTCAACTGCCACAGTGCACTATTTTTGAAAGTTTTACAGGGAATAGATGCTGATGTAGAGCTATTAAGACTACTCCCTAAACACACTGTTATGTTAAAATCAAATATTCTTAAATTATCACTTTTTGCAACGGGTCTTTCAGGAATTGTTGCAGAATATATTTTAGCTACATTGGCTACTTATTTTCTGGGCAATTCTGTATTACAATGGACGATGGTACTCTCCATAATGCTTTTTGCTATGGGTGTAGGAAGTCGGGTTTCTAAATACCTCAAAAATCACCTGCTCGAAAGTTTTATTATCATTGAGTTTACCCTCACCATTTTGGTAGCGTTCTCTGCTACGCTGACCTACCTCATTACAGCCCAGATGGCTTATATTGGTATCTTCATTTATGGTTTTTGTATTGCCATTGGCTTTTTAATTGGGATGGAAATTCCATTGGTTGTTCGCTTAAATGATGCTTATCAGGAATTGCGTCAAAATGTATCGGCAGTGATGGAGAATGATTACTATGGAAGTTTGATTGGTGGGCTATTTTTTGCCTTTGTAGGACTCCCCTACCTCGGGCTCACCTACACCCCCTTTGTGCTAGGTGCGGTCAACTTTGGAGTAGCTATTCTATTGCTCATCTTTTTACGTAAGTTATTGTCTAAGGGCTGGCGCAGAGGACTTAACATAGGAGGTATTAGCATTGCCGTCTTGCTGCTTGCGGGGCTAATAGCAGCTAAACCCATTGTACTGTATGGAGAGCAACGTCGCTACAGAGACCGAGTCGTCTTTCAATACCAATCCAAGTATCAAAAGCTAGTCGTTACCGAATGGAAAGGCAACAACTGGTTTTATATCAATGGAAATCAACAGCTTAGTACCCTTGACGAATGGTTATATCATGAACCTCTAGTACATCCTGCGGCAAAACTCCATCCACACCTAGAAGAAGTCTTAGTTTTGGGTGGTGGCGATGGCTGTGCTGTAAGAGAGTTGCTAGAATATCCTCATATCAAGAAAATTATACTGGTAGATTTAGACCCCAAGGTTACCGAATTGGCACAAACGCATCCTATTTTCACCAAACTCAATAACAATGCACTACAAGATCCAAGGGTAGAAATTATCAATGGAGATGCCTACCAGTATTTAGAGCAAACCCAAAACTTTTTTGACTACATCATCTGTGACTTTCCCGACCCCAAGAGCATTGAGCTGGGCCGCCTATACAGTTATGAGTTTTATAAGATGTGTTACAAACAACTCCGCCCGCATGGGGTAATTTCTATTCAGTCGGGTAGTCCCTACTATGCCACTAAAGCATTTATCTGTATCCAAAAAACCTTAAAAGAGGCCGGGTT
>CAZOLU010000158.1:4176-8293 GCA_964580485.1 uncultured Saprospiraceae bacterium
AGCACACAAATTCACAACCAGGTGATTACTTTGGGGCAGTGGGGCTGGACCATTGGGGCAAAGTCTATCCCTCAAGACAGTCTAAAACCCTATTTGCGCCGACTCCAATTTGATGATATTGAAACCCGTTGGATCAATAATGAAGCCATGCAGCACATTACCTCTTTTGGCAAAGCCATTATTCCATTAGATAGCTCTAGCATAAAAATTAACCGCATTCATACCCCTGTTTTGAGTAGTTATTATATGAAAGGGAATTGGGAGTGGTATTAACAAAGCTTCTAAGGTGCTAAATAGGAGTCTAAGCTAGTTTTCATTGATTATACAGATGCTCTTGCTCTGCAAGCAGGATTAAAACTAAGTTTTTATGCTTGAGTTTAGGTTCATCTCTAGTTGAACAACAAGCTTAGAACTCCATAACCGTGAGGTAAAACATTAAGCAAACTCTACAATGGTGAGACCATCGCCCCCCTGCTCAGGCTCTGCAAAACGATATTCTTTGATACTAGGATACTCTTTCAACTTGTGTTGTACCGCCTTTCGCAGCACTCCAGATCCCTTTCCATGAATAATGCGCACCTCCATTGCATTGGACATCAAAGCATTGTCTAAAAAATCTTGCAAAACCTCCAGTGCCTTTTCATAACGCATTCCTCGAATATCCAATTTTGCTTCAAAATTAAGCGGTTGACTGTGCAATTCTGTATTTACCCCCTTCATCTGATTCACTTCAATAGCATTTTTCACCAATACCAGATCACGAATTTTAACACTAAGCGTAAGGTTTTCCAGTTCCACCACCGCTTCCTTTTTCTTAATTTCCTTGACCACCCCAATCATCCCACCAGCACGCAAGCGCACCTGCGCACCTTCCTCGATGGTTCCGCCCTCTTTTTCAGTATAGACCTTATAGATATCATCTTTGATATGATCGACCTTTTTCTCCAGCTTGGCTTTGGTAGCTTTTTGCTTGGCGAGTAAGGCTTCAGCCTTTTCACGAGCCTTTTGTTTATTTTCTGCTTCCCGCAACTCTCGAATTAGTTTTTGCAAATCCTTTTGAGTTTGCTGAGTATCGACCATCTCCTGTTCTTTGACCTGCAATTTTAGTTTCTTACGACCAAACTCCAGTTCACGATGTGCAAATTCATAGTTTTTAATCAACTGATCCAGTTGCTTTTTCTGCTCAGCGATCTCTTTTTTGGCATCATCTAAGGCCTTGCGTTCTTTTTGCAAATCCACCAGCATTTCATCAAAATTATGCACCTTATCCCCTACTTTGCGCCGAGCATAATTGATAATTTTCTTAGGTAAGCCACTTTTATCAGCAATTTCAAAAGCATAGGAACTCCCTGGACGACCAATACGCATCTGATAGGTAGGGGAAAGCGTTTCAGTATTAAACACCATATGCCCATTGACCAAGCCCTTATGATTAAATGCAAAGGTTTTGAGATTAGAATAATGAGTAGTAATCACCCCATAAACCTTCTTATAATTCAAATCTCTGAGAATCGACTCTGCAATAGCACCCCCCATTTTAGGATCTGTCCCCGAACCAAACTCATCAATTAAGACCAAACTATCTGCATTGGCATGTTCCATAAAGTATTTGGCATTCTGTAAACGAGAGCTGTAGGTACTCAACTCATCCTCCAAAGATTGTTGATCGCCAATATCTGCAAAAATCTGTTTAAACACCCCCATTTCACTCCCCTCCTCCATCGGCAGCAACATTCCAGCTTGAAGCATCATTTGCAAAAGCCCTACCGCCTTCATACAAATAGATTTCCCCCCAGCATTAGGGCCACTCAGGATTAAGATTCGATTATCATTTTTAAATTCCAGATGAAAATGCACCGTAGTATCTCCACTTTGTTTATTCTTTAAGAATAAGAGCGGATGTACTGCCTTTCTAATTTTGAAATGAGGAGAAGTTTTTAAAATTGGCTTGGTAGCATTTAATTGATAAGCTAATTGCCCTTTGGCTTGAATGATATCAAAACGTTTCATAATATTCTGATAAACATTCAAGGTATCCACATAAGGACGCAGCATAGCCGATAGCTCTCGCATAATGCGGTAAATCTCACGACGATAATCCTGTTCCAAATCAAAAAGGTCATTATTGAGATCAATCACCTCCTCTGGCTCGATAAAAACCGTACGACCAGAGGCCGACTCATCGTGTAAAATACCCCTAATCTGGCGTTTATACTCAGCAATTACGGCCAAAACCCGGCGACCATTTCTAAAAGACTCCACATTATCCGCCAGCATATTTTTAGCCTGATAGCCCCCAGCTACTTGTCGGAACTTCTTATCCAATTCCTGTCGCTTAGAGCCCTGCATACGAGCAATTCGCTGAAGTTCAGGCGATGCATTAGATCGGACATGCCCTTCTTCATCAATCACTCGATTGATTTCAGCTCGCAATGCCGCATCAAAATCCACCTTTCGTATAATGTTAAAAAGTTGAGGATAAAGCTCTCGAGTATCCCTTTTTGGATCAAAAAACTTATAAATGCGCTCTATGGAATAAAGAATGCGCGCAATTTGCTGCAAACTTTCCACAGCAAGCACATAGCCTTCGATCCGCAACATTTTCAGATCCTCGGTAATAGACTGGTAGGCAGCAAAAGGAAAGTTGTGATTTTCCGCATAAGTTTTTTGATACTCTGCAACTTCTTCTAATTGCCTTGCGATATAATTCGCATCATCGCTCAGTTGCAAATCCTGAAAGTAGCTGCGCCCTGGCGCACCTAAGCAGTTTTTTTGCAACAGTTCTAGGACTTTATCAAACTCTAGCTTTTGATAAAGATCTTTCGGTGCAAGTTTCATGTTGGTTTGGTTCATTCGTTAATACACATCAAAGTACTTCAGGCCTAAAACATTAGGGAGAAGTGACTTCTGTAATCAATATAAACTAAATTCAATATACTAGGGAATAGTTCAATCTTTGGCAGTTTATATGTATAAAAATGGTCTATCCCTAATGTGAGACAGACCATCATAACCCTAATGAGGAACATCCCATCTTTTGGTATTTCATGAACCAGCTTTTTCGGCTTTTTTAGCAGCTTTAGCTGCTTTCTTGGCAGCCTTTCGAGCCTCTTTTGCCTTGCGCTTTGCCTCTTTTCGAGCTTGTTTTTCACGCTTTTTAGCAGCCTTCATCTCCGCTTTTAATTCTTTGGCCGTTTTAGGCGGTGTAGGTTCTTCCTTAGGAGTATCTGGAGTTTGCGTTATAATCACTTCTTCATTGAGAGTAGGTTCTTCTACTTTTTTATCTTCGTCAACTAGCTCTTTCGGTTCATTTTGTACAATAGGAGCTTCCTGTTTCGCCCAAGGGCACTGCTTTTCATCCGCACATTTGACCTGCGTACTACTCACAAATTCCTGCAAACGATCTTCGCCGACTAGTGCTGCGAGTTCTTTGGCCTGTTCAGGAGTTAGGCAAGCCCCTTTAAACTGCCGACTAGCATTGGCATAAGGAGACATTGCCGCTACTTGGATATGATTCATAGTTTGACGGAAGTCCTCCTCCAACATAGGTACACAAATGTAGTTGGTTAGTCGCTCCCGCAATTCTTTTTTAGTTTTAATATATTTCTGACCATTGCGTTCTACCACATCTTTGATCGTAATATCTTTCACCTCAATCACTTTAATACCTCCATTTGTAGTAGATTCTGTTTTGTAGGTGATTTTTTCAATCGTTTGAGGGTATTGAGAAAGGTCTGGCTCATTGGAATTACTGTTCCCATTAGCAGCATCCGACTTTTCTTTAATAGTGAACTTTCCTTGACGGCGATCATCGTATTCA
The DNA here is from genome assembly GCA_964580485.1 of uncultured Saprospiraceae bacterium. Classification (GTDB taxonomy): domain Bacteria; phylum Bacteroidota; class Bacteroidia; order Chitinophagales; family Saprospiraceae; genus Saprospira. The sequence continues at coordinate 7,997 of CAZOLU010000158.1, forward strand.
CCTTTCTTTGCACCACCTAAAGTAGTTGCCGCTTGTTTCCCTCTTTCTATAAAAATATTGGGTTCATTTTCCACCTGATCTACCTCCACTTTCTCAACTCCAGTACTGTTAAAGTTTACAATCTGTTGCTTGGGATCTACGTTATTGACTTGATTAAAAGGCACATTACTATATTCCTCTAAGACCATACGCCCCGCATCTTTTTTGACGATGAATGCTATTTCTTTTCCATCTTCTAATTGAACAATACTTCGGTGAATTTCTCAAAATTATGAAAAAAGGGTAAAAGGTTTTAAG
>CAZOLU010000159.1:0-8290 GCA_964580485.1 uncultured Saprospiraceae bacterium
ATCAAAGTATTATCTAGATCAAAGAATATAGCTTTATAATTATCAAATTTCCTCATGGTCAAATCCCCAAATTTTTCAGTGTAGCGGTATAACTATCCATCCCATCAACAAACACATTAGGAATCAGATCCCCAAAAGCATTGACCTCCAAAACATAGACATTTTTCAATCTTTTATCAATCATCAAATCTACTGCAGCATAGGTCATAGGAGGGAGGGCTGCTACGGCTTGTTCTGCCAGTTTTTGCATTTCTAGCCATTTTTGCTGACCGACCAACTCGAGGAAAGCTTGAAAATCCCCTCTTTGGTTGCCCAAGTGCAGGTTTGTCATAGGTGATTCACTTTGTCGAATGACCGTATGCATTGCTTTTCCACCAATGACCAAAATGCGCAAATCAAAAACACCTCCTTCTAAAGAGGCTTTGGGCATCCACTGTTCAACGATTACAGCTTCAGCAGAGATGAAATTGATAATTTGACAAATGTCTTCCAATTGCTCATATTTCTGAATACGTAGGGTGTTGAAAAAATAAGTTTGCGCCCCTCTTTTTTCTAGCTCTAAGGAACTAATGAGTTGATGACGTTTACCTTGTCTTCGGTAAGCCAAAACGCCAGAAGCAGAGGAACCATGCAAAGGTTTTATAAATACTCTAGTCCAGCCTTTTTGCTGCATGTTTAGCTCTAAATCATCAAAATCATTCACCTCGTAAATTGCAGGAGGAACTGAAACCCCCGCAGTTTTTAGTTTTTGATGGCAAGCTGCTTTATCAAAACAAAGTCGAATCGCCTCAATACTATTCATCAATTGGAGTTGGGGTTTCTTTTTTAAAACGGCTTCAATTTGGTCTAGCAATAGCATAAATCCCTTATGGCTTTGTTGAAGATAGGCAATTTGACCATATTCTAGCACTGTGGGTTGCTGACTATGCATCGCTTTAGGACTCAACTTGGCTTTAGCTCCCAAGGCGAGCAGTTGTTGGGCAACCCTTTGATTTTCTCCAGGCGATTCGATGCGCAAGATGCCTGTATTGGGTAATACTTTTTCTAAATCAATTTGACCAGATAAAATCGCCTCATAAGCCAAGACCAAAGGGGCTGTAAAACCCTGAGATTTTACAGCCTCCTCAAAATATTGAGCTCGTCTATTTTCGGGATTTGCAATAAGAATAAATTGCATAGAAATTACTCAGATACAGAGATATAACGATCATCTTCGGGCACACCAGGTTGATTGTCTTTTAAATCTACCTTAATACCCAGGTTTTTAAGTTGATCTACCCAGTCGCTGTTGATATAGCTTTTCCCTAGGTGCAATTTTTTTAAATTTTTGATACTAGGGTTGTTGACCAAAGCCTTGGCTCCACGATCACTCAAGTTGCCACGAGATAGATCCAGCTCTTCGATGCGTTCTAAAATAGGGTCGCCCTGAAGGGCTTCTGCTAGATCATCGGCCATCTCGCTATTGCGCAAGCCCAAGTACTTCAAGTTGGGGAGGTGCTGCGCTTGGGTACCTTGATAGGCAATTTGTACTTCTTTAGCTTCTTTGGCATTAAATCCATACCATTCACTTCCTAACCACAATTCTAGATGCTCTAATTGGGGTAAATTAGCCGAGGCAATATCCTGCAATACATTGGTAGATAGCCCGCCAGATTGTACCACCAGTTTTTTGAGCTTAGGGTGGCTTAAATTTTTAAATCCTAAACCATTGCCACCTCTCACTTGAAAAAACTCCAAATTGGGAAAGGCATTCAAAAATGCCCCATAGTCCGAGTTTTCAATCCAAGACACCTCATTTTCTTCGTAAATAATATCTCCAAAAAACATTCCTTTAAAGTGTTGAAGCTTTGCTTTATGCTCTAGCAATAAGTTTATTACAGTTTCTGGGCCATCATCATGCTCTGGAGCCCACATCCCAATCACGAGGCTATCTACTTCTGCTAGTTTAGGGTCATTTAGGTACTCTTGAAGCATATTGGGGATCTCGTCAGGAGCTCCATCATAGTCGGTGCGAAAGCGGTAGGCGATGTCGGTATCTTGAATACCTGATCCCAACTGATAGTCACGTACCTTTTTTTTGTTGAAATAGAAGGCATTTTTTGAGAATGTCATAGATTTGAGTTTAGAAGGTAATTTGAATGTTAATCTTGTTGTATTGCTTCCCAAAAAGGGGCTTCATCTTTCCCTGCCCAAGTAGTTTTAAACAGTTCATGGATAATGGCTTCTATTTTAGGTTCTTGCTCTAATACAGCAGTATACCAATCTTTATTGAAAGCAGAAAAGGAAGGCAGATTTTTTTGCTCTTGTTCCAAGATAGCTTTTTCCATAATGTTTTGCCAATACGCTAGCTTTTCTTCCCAGCTTTTTTGAGGGTAGAGTTCTTCCCAAAACCGATGGCTGGCTTCCTGTACCTTTTTCAAGTCTTTGAGCCAACGTTTTTTATCTTTTTCCTCCATTTATGTAGTTGATGCTTAATGTTGATAGTAATAAATATTAAGGGTGCAATTGGGCAGTGCTTTTTCTAAGGCTTGCTTGAGTTCTAAATTTCTAACATTAAGACTTAGGGTTTGTAGTTTGGGTAATTTTTGAAGGCTTTCTATCGGTAACTCTGTAAAGGTATAGCCAATGTGTAAATATTCCAAGTTTTTGAGTTGCTCAATGCCTTCGGGCAATTTGAACTTGCTATTATTGATATGTTGCCCATTTTGCCAATATCCATTTTGAGCATAAAGGGTAAGGCGCTTGAGTCCTGGGATTTCAAGAATTTCTAAAGGAAACTCCGTTAAACGAGCCCGATAGTTTAAATACAATTCATCTTGCCGTATCATTTGCTGCAAAATACGCATGCGCAGCTCTGAGGGGCTATGATCCAATGCCAAGGCTAGGCAGCTTTTGTTTTTCATATACATGGCGTATGCCAGTTTCCCCAAATCCAACCCACTATTTTTGCAGTAATCTTGGACTCTTTGTTCTAGTTGGCGATACACACTTTCTCGAAGATAACCTTTTCGGTTGAGTTTTGCCTGGTTTTTGAGTACCGTGAGTAATTCAGGAGAGGCTTTGGCTTTAAGCAGCTCTTTGGCTTTTTTGCGAAGTTCAGGATCTTCTGCTAGCTTATATACAATAAATGCCTCGGTAAAAAGTGCTTCGGGCAAGCCTCCTCCTTCAATCAATCCCATGCCCAGAGCCATATTGTCCTCATCCATACTCAGAATAAAATGGGAAACTTTGTCAGCATCTGTTTCGGCAGATTCTACTAAAAATGAGGGGTTGATTTCATCAAAAAAGGCCATGAGCTGTGCTTCTGAAATCCAGCTCCAGTCTGATTTTTTAGGCCATTTTCTAGGCTTTTTGTTGCCCCTGGCACTAATGAGTACATGAGTGGCTTCCTCCATTTTATTACTTAAGGTCAATTCGCAAGCTGCCAATTGGGTGTTAAATTCGGCAGCATCCATCGTGAGTTTGCCAGCAAGATAAATGCTATCTCCTCTCTGAATGGCCTTGTTTTCGAATTGCTCTGTCATCAATGCCAAAGTCACTGCCGAAATATCTACTGCAGCACTATTTAGTGCCTTCCAAAGTACAGTAATGTCCAGTTCCTTGATTTTCTTTTGGTTGTTGGTGTAAATAAAGAAAAAGGCCTCTTGTTCTTTTTGTGAAAGTCGTTGAAAGGTCTTTCCTTGGAGCATTCGGTCAATATTTTTATGGTTGGAAAGCTTTTGGTCATAGTAGAAATAGCTACGCTTGGCATTGTTGTGCTGGTACCAAGAGAGCAAAGGGAACGGAAATTCCTCAAAAGCATTCTCCTGAATATTGAGATAATTGAGCGATTTGAATTGAAAAAAATCCTCTGGTAGGGCTGTCAGTTGATTGTGATCCAACTCTAAACGAAGTAGGTTTTCAATTTCTAAAACTTTGCGAGGGAACTCCTTAAATCTGTTGTGACTCAAAGATAGCTGATCTAGCTGTTTTAGTTGCTTCATCGAGCTGTTGATTTCCTGAAGTTGATTGTGATCCAGAAAAATACCTTTTATAGAGCTTATTTGAGTCAACACAGCGGGAAACCTTCTAAAGTTATTGTGATGTAAATAAACCCAGTGGAGTTTTGGGAGTTGAGCTAAACTATCTGGGAGTTCACTGAGCTGATTGTTCTGCAATTCCAGTGATTGAAGGAATTTCAATTGCCCAATGCTTTGAGGTAGGGCTTTTAGGGGACTTTGCTCAATATGTAGCCTGCTGATACTGGTTTTTCCAATGCTTTCAGGTAGGTATTCTAAAGCGGTTTTGTAGAGATATAAGCTGTTGAGCTTTTTGAGCTGCCCAATACTTTTAGGTAAGGCTACTAATGGACTGTTGTTGACCTCAAGATGATTAAGGTTTTGTAGTTGCCCCAATTGCTCCGAAAGGTTTTGTACTCCTGTATTCCTTATTTTGATTTTGTACAACAGTGGCAGGGTATAAACGGATGTTGGAATTTCAGTAAATTCAGGATTATCCAATAAAGATAAGGTCTTGAGATTGCTGAGTTCTCCAATACGGTTGAGATCTGCACTTTCTCTATCTAAAAAAATAGTCAGTTCTTGTGCATGTTTAGGGTGTTTGAGTGCTTCTTCTAAACTATAAAGCTTTCTTTTCATAAGGTTAGGTTGGAGGAATTTGCAAATTGCTAGTAATTCATCGGACTTTGCTACTAATTTATGGACAAATGAGGAGGAAGTCAATAATAAGCCACAATTAAACTTGTAAAAGCAGGAGAATATCACTAATTTAATCATCTTTAATTGAGTTAGACTTTTTCATCTTCTCCTCAGGTTAAGGACAGCAGTAAAAACCCTCCACACTAAATTAAATACTTTCATGAAAACTAGAGATCCTTTTGTACTCCATTCCTATACACATAAAAATTCAAGGCTTTTTGGAAAAAAAATGTTCAAGATACTTGGATTCAGTCTTTTGCTGAGCATCTTTTTATTTAGTGCTTGTAGTCGCAAGGATAAAGACAATGACCCCGATTTATTTGAAGCAGCGCAGGAGGAGTACAAGCACTACATTAGTGCATACACCGCAGGCATTATTCCTCGAAATTCAAGTATCCGAATTCAATTTGCCAGTGAAATTTTAGGGCGTTCCGATTTTCGGGAGGAGGCTATACAAAAAGCCTTGAGTTTCAGCCCTCAGCTGAAAGGAAGCTTTATTTGGGAAAACAACAGCACACTTCGTTTTGAACCCGAAGCATGGTTACCCGCCGATACCAAGGTCAGTGCAACCCTAGAACTCAAGCCCTTTTTTCCAGACATTCCCAAAGAACTGGAACGCTTCAACTTTGCGTTTAAAGCCATCACCCAGCAATTTGATCTAACTACCTTGCGTATAATCAGTGCCAATTACGATGATCCTTGTGCCTTACAATTGGAAGGAACCGTATACACCGCAGATGTCGCTAAAGCAGAAGAGGTTCAAGCCCTGTTGAATCCTATACAGGATGGGAATCAGGAACTGAAAGTAAAATGGACTCATCTAAGTGATCTCAAAACCCACAAGTTTAAGATTGATAAAATTCGTTGTAATAAAGGTACGGAGGATGGAAAGTTGTTGCTAAACTGGAACGGCAAAAGTATTGGTGTAGACCGCAAAGGGGTAGATACTGTTGCTATCCCTGGAGAGGTATTTAAGGTGATGAACGTAGTTGCAATGCAAGAGCCTGAAGGCGACCCCTATATCTCTATTCAGTTTTCTCAGCCTATCAACCAATGGCAGAAGAATGACGAACCTGGAGAAATCTTAGCTGCCGACATTGGCAACTTTGTGGAAATTAAGCATACAAACGGAAGATCGGCTTCTCCCAATGATTTTAGCCTAGTTTTAGAAGCCAATGAGCTCCGATGCTATGCCAGAGATGGTCTGGTGGGTAGCTTTGTAGTACATCTTAGTAATGAAATTAAGAGTGCGCAAGGTAGGGCAATATCTGGCCCTCTTCAGTTTGAGGCTAAACTGGAAGAACTTCGCCCAGGCTTGCGTTTGGTCGGCAAGGGAGTGGTAGTCCCAGAAAATGAAGGACTCCTTTTTCCTTTCGAAGCCGTAGGGCTTAAAGCCATTGATGTAGAAATTTTTAAAGTATATGAAAGTAATGTATTACAGTTTTTGCAAAGAAACAGCTTAGAGGAGGATTATATGCGTTATGTTGGACAAATTGTTAAACAACAGCGCATCAACCTCCAAGAGCTCAACTCTCAGGCAAGAGTGAATAGCTGGAGTCGGTATGCACTGAAACTAGACGAATTGGTCAACCAAGAACCAGGTGCTATTTACCAAGTGCGAATGTTATTTAAAAAGGAGTATGTCGCTTACCCTTGTGGGCATGATGAAGGATTCCGAATGCAGGATGTTGTATCAGAATATCAACCCAAAGAGGGGGCTCAGGGCTATAAGAGCCTTTTAAATCAATACAGTTATTATAGCCGCAACTACGAACAACGCAACGATCCTTGTACCGATGATTACTATACCCGAGATAAGTTTATACAACGCAATGTTTTAGCTTCGAATCTCGGTATTATCGCCAAGCAAGGAACCAATCAAGAGTTATTTATTGCGGTTACGGATCTGCTGACAACCAAACCTATTGCAGGAGCTGAGATTGAAGTCTATGATGGGGTGAATAAGAAAATTGCTACGGCTCAAACAGCAGGAGATGGGACATTACAACTAAAGACAGAAGATATACCTCATACACTGGTGGCCAATTATAAAGGTCAAAAAGGTTACTTAAAGGTAGTACAAGGCGCAGGACTATCGCTTAGTGGATTTGAAGTCGGAGGAAGTCGTGATGCTGATTTTAAAGGGGTAAAAGGAACAATCTATGGTGAGCGAGGAGTTTGGCGACCTGGCGACTCCCTTTATTTAACGGTGGTTTTAGAAAGTAAGGAAATGCCACTTCCAAGTAATTATCCGATGGAATTTAGTCTAGAGAATCCTAGAGGTCAGCTGGTCTACCAACGTACCGAAGGTAAGCACCTCAACGGCGTGTATAGCTTTCATATTGCTACTGCACCCAATGCACCTACTGGTAATTGGAGGGCTAGAGTCAAAGCTGGAGGCCTTTTGGTCGATCAAAACATCAGTATCGAAACCGTCAAGCCCAACCGACTTAAAATAAAAATGGACCTAGACAAAGAGGAGCTCTTGGCTGCAGATCGAAAATTTAGTGCGGCTCTTCAACTCCGTTGGCTGCATGGGGCGCCCGCCAAAAACCTCCGTACCCTCGTAAAAGCTCGGGTTCGTTCGGTGAATACCAGTTTTGAAAAGTACAAAGACTATGAATTTGACGACCCCACTCGCCGCAATACTGAGGCCGACCAATTTACACTTTTCGACGATAAGGTCGATGTGCAGGGCAATACGATAGTGAATGGCAACCTAAAGTTGGAGGCCCCGCCTGCGGGCAAACTGCGCGTCGACTTTAATATTCGAGCTTTTGAAAAAGGAGGTGATTTTAGTGTCGATAATTTTAGCAAGTCTTTCTCTCCGTACACGGCTTATGCAGGAGTAGCCCTCCCTAAGGGGAAATATGGGCGCAAAGAACTAAAGGTCAAAGAGAAATCCAAGATCAGTTTTGTCGTTCTAGATGAAGCTGGAAAACCTGCTCCCAACCGAAAAGTACGGGTAGGTCTCTATCGGCTCGATTGGCGTTGGTGGTGGGATGATGATGGCGAAAACTTATCAAGATTCAACAGTAGCTACCATACTGCGGCGTTGAACAAAGCCGAATTGCTAACAGATGCTCAAGGGAATCTAGAATGGGAAGTAGAGCCTCAAGATTGGGGACGTTATATGGTTCGAATTTGTGATGATGCTAGTGGGCATTGCTCAGGAGATTTCTTCTATGCGGGCAACCCTTGGGACGATAGCGATTTTGGGGGGAAACAGGCGGCTTCTATGTTGGTTTTTAATGCCAATAAAACCCTGTTTGAAACAGGAGAAGAAGTAGAACTCACCATTCCTTCAGGGAATACTGGCAGAGCCTTAGTTACTTTGGAAAATGGTAGAGCTGTTATGGATCACTTTTGGGTGGATACCAAAGATGCCGTGGATGGGGTGAAAAAAGTAAAGTTTAAAACGACTGCGGAGATGAGTCCTACGGTATATGCTCATGTCACTCTAATTCAGCCTCATGCCAATACTGAAAATGATTTACCCATTCGCTCTTATGGGGTGATTCCAATTCGGGTAGAAAATCCAGAAACCAAACTCCAACCGGTTTTGGCAATGCCCGATAAATTAACACCCGCCT
>CAZOLU010000160.1:0-8275 GCA_964580485.1 uncultured Saprospiraceae bacterium
ATTAAGCAGAGGATTGCAAAGGTTGTATATATAATATTTTTTGTTACACTGTACTTAGTACACTGTCCAGAAAGTAATTTTATGCATCTTTTTTGGAGAGCGCTGAAAGTGCGACATCCAAGCTGCGAGGAGGTGAAGCCCCTCGCACAGCATTATGTAATAACTTAGCGGACGCTGTACTTAGTAGATAATTTTTATATATCAAAATATGCTTAAAAATGGAGTTACCAAAACATTATGAAGCCAGTACTGCCGAGTCAAAATGGTATGCACATTGGGAAAAACAAGGTTATTTTCACTCTACACCAGATGAGCGTCCAGCTTTTAGTGTAGTTATCCCACCTCCTAATGTTACAGGAGTGCTACATATGGGGCACATGCTCAACAACACCATTCAAGATGTTTTGGTACGCCGTGCACGGCTACAGGGCTACAATGCTTGTTGGGTACCTGGTACAGACCATGCTTCTATTGCTACGGAGGCTAAGGTTGTAAAACAATTGCGAGAAAAGGGCGTCAAGAAAACGGATATTGGGCGTGAAGCGTTTTTGAAACATGCTTTTGAATGGAAAGAAAAGTATGGTGGAATTATTCTAGATCAACTCAAAATGCTTGGAGCAAGTTGCGACTGGGAGCGTACCCGATTCACCATGGAGCCCAAGCTCTCTAAATACGTTGTTAAAGTATTTATCGACCTTTATAAAAAAGGGATGATCTACCGTGGGCTGCGGATGATCAACTGGGATCCTGAAGCATTAACAGCACTTTCCAATGAGGAGGTGATTTATACAGAAGAAGCTTCTAAGCTCTATCAACTCCGCTATAAGGTGGAAGGTACAGCAGATGAGTGGATTGTGATTGCAACGACTCGCCCCGAAACCATTTTAGGCGACTCTGCTATTGCCGTGCATCCCGATGATGAGCGATATGCCCACCTAAAAGGCAAACGGGCTATTGTGCCCTTAGTGGGGCGTTCTATCCCCATTATTTTTGATAGCTATGTCGATATGGAGTTTGGTACAGGTGCCTTAAAGGTGACTCCTGCCCATGATATGAACGATAATGAAATTGGAGAACGCCATGATTTGGAGGTGATTGATATTTTTTATGATAATGGAAGAATGCACCCTAATGCACAGTTTTATGTAGGCATGGATCGCTTTGAGGTACGCAAGCAAATTGCCAAAGATCTTAAAGCTCAAGGCTACTTAATTAAGGAGGAGAACTACACAAACAAAGTGGGACGCTCAGAACGAACAGGTGCTGTAGTTGAGCCTCGTCTCAAAGAACAATGGTTCTTGAATATGGAGGAGCTTTCTGCTACGGCTCTCAAAGCTGTAGAAAGTGGTGAGGTCAACTTCTTCCCTGAGCACATGATCAATATGTACCGCAATTGGCTAAAACCAGAAAATGTGCGGGATTGGTGTATCTCTCGTCAGTTGTGGTGGGGGCAGCAAATTCCTGCTTGGTACGATCAAGAAGGCAACTTTGTTGTGGCAGAAACTCAAGAAGAAGCTTTAGCTGAGTTTAAACAGCAAGGCAAAGACTACTCTGCTGAAGACATCCAACAAGATGAAGATGTGGTAGATACCTGGTTTTCTTCCTGGCTCTGGCCTATTTCTGTTTTTGATGGCTTCGACAACCAAGAGGAGTTGAAATACTATTACCCCACCAATGTTTTGGTAACGGGTTGGGATATTATGTTTTTCTGGGTGGCTCGAATGATTATGGCCGGCTATGAATGGGCTGGGGACTTATTAGGAGAACAACTAGCTCAAGAAAAAGGAGTAAAACCGTTCCGAGATGTTTACTTTACAGGAATGGTACGTGACAAACTCCGCCGTAAAATGTCTAAATCTTTAGGAAACTCCCCAGATTCTATCGAACTCATCAAAAAATATAGTGCAGATGGGGTACGCTTTGGTATTCTTTCTTGTTCTGCGGCAGGAAATGATGTGATTTTTGATGCACCTTTTGCCGACAAAGCCAAAACACAAATAAAAAATGAAAGTAAGCTTTGTGAGTTGGGGAGTAATTTTAACAATAAAATGTGGAATGCCCTCAAATTGATTAAAAGTTGGGAGATTGTAGATGAACCTGCTTCTGAAGGTAATCAATTTGCTATGAAGTGGATGGAGCATAAATTCAATGAAGCCGTAGAAAAGACCAATGCTTCTTTTGATCAATATCGCTTATCCGAGGCGGTAATGGGGCTTAGAGAACTAATCTGGGATAATTTCTGCTCTTGGTATATCGAAATGATCAAACCTGATTACCAACAACCTATTGATCGAGCAACGCTGGATTTTACCATCCATATTTTTGAAAAAATGATGACCCTGCTCCACCCCTTTATGCCCTTCATTACCGAAGAAATTTGGTCTAAACTCAGGGAAAGAAAAGCAGGAGAGGATTGTGTGGTAAGTACTTGGTCCAAAACTGGTGCTTATGATCCGCAGTTTTTGTATCAGGTGAATATTATGCAAGAGGTTGTAAAGAATGTTAGAGATCTTCGTCAGAAAAATAATTTGAAAAAACATGAGTTGCTCAAGCTCTTTGTAAAAGATAGCAGTTCCGCCCAAGAACTTTATGCCGTAGAAGGCTTGAAAGAAGCTATGCTTGCTATCGGAGTATTAGAATCGCTGACCTTCACGGAGCAAGATCTCAATATGGCTTCCTTTATTGCTGGAACAGAGCAATACTTTTTGGAGTTTGAGGTCAAAATTGATGTAGAGGCAGAATTGAAACGCTTGAACAAAGAATTGACCAGAGAAGAAGTAACCATCAAAGGAATACAGAAAAAGTTGAGCAACGAGCGTTTTGTCAATAATGCGCCTGCTGCTGTCATCGAAAAAGAACGCAAAAAATTAGCAGATAAAGAAGCTCGTATTCAATTACTCGAAGCAGAGATTGAGAAATTGAAGCAATTGAACTAGATCAGCGCAAAAACAGTAATTTTATTAACAACTACTAAAATATCCATCATGAAATACACTGAACCCATGCTTCGAGACGGAGCATTTGAAGGCAAAACCATCATCGTTACTGGAGGTGGGACAGGATTAGGCAAAGCTATGGCTACTTATATGTCAGAACTTGGTGCTAATATCGTTATTGCTAGTCGAAAAATCGAGGTATTGGAAGCTGCTGCTAAAGAAATCTCGGAAAAAACAGGCAACCCTGTACTTCCCGTTGCTGCCGATGTACGAGATTATGAGGCGGTAGAAAAGGTCTTGACTACTGCCGTAGAAGCGTTTGGGCAGGTGCATGGCTTGCTCAACAATGCTGCTGGCAACTTTGTGAGCCCTACCGAACGCCTATCGCATCGAGCCTTTGAAACCGTCATTGGTATTGTCTTGCAAGGTACAATCAATTACACCCTAGCCCTGGGTAAATACTGGATCAAGGAGGGTATTCAAGGAAATGTTTTGAATATTACCACCACCTATGCCGATACGGGTTCTGGTTATGTAGTACCTTCTGCCTGTGCCAAGGCTGGTGTAGTGGCGATGACCAAATCTCTGGCAGCAGAGTGGGGAACTAAATACAAAATTCGAGTCAATGCTATTTCTCCTGGTCCTTTTCCTACCAAAGGCGCTTGGGAGCGGCTATTGCCAGGTGATTTAGCCGAAAAGTTCAACCCCAAAAACAAAGTACCGATGGGGCGTGTAGGAGAGCACCAAGAGTTGGCTAATTTGGCTGCTTATGTGATGTCTGATTATGCTGCTTTTATGAATGGTGAAGTCTTGGTTTTGGATGGTGGCGAATGGTTGCAAAATGCAGGACAGTTTTCTGCTTTTTCTGCGGTAACGGATGAGATGTGGGATATGCTGGCGGCAATGCGTGGGAAATAATTGAGTATTTAATTTATAAATCTGCTGAATATGCGAATCCAATACTTATTTTTGGGACTCCTACTTTTATCTTTAGTCTGGGCTTGTAACTCTCCCAATAGAGATGTTCCTCCTCAAAAATCTGCGGAGCAAAATAATCATGAGGAAGATAGCCTACCCGCTTTGAGTTTTGAAACAAGATTAGAACATAGAATTGACAGCCAGTTGTCCTTAGGAATTCGCAAAGATACGGTCATTCTGGGCTTTCGCTTCGGAATGACCAAGCAGCAGGTGGTTCGGCAGATGCAAAAACAATTGCGAGCTGGAAAAATTATTCGGCGCAAGAGCAAGGGCAACCGTTTTGCATTGGTCTATCAATTGCCTTTGGAAGCTTATGGAAAGGTAGATACCTATTTCGATTTATACTATGATAAGGGAAAGCTTTCTAAAATTGATTGTTATCCTCGTATTCCTAAAGATGCAAGCAAAGAGGAACTTTTCCAGGCTTGTGTAGAAGTTTTTGAGTTGAAATATGGTGCTACGGATCTACAAGCAGCAACAGGGAGTTGTCCTGCTCATTATTGGATTAGTGCCAATAGACAAATCGAGATTGCTTGTAGTAGCGAAAAGGTAGTCATCAGCTATTTTGATTTAAGTCATAAAAAAGAAGATCTCAAGTTAGAGCCTAGCATCAACCCTCAGGATTTAGAGATCTAATGTTTTGAATCGGAAGCTAAACGATGAGTAGTCCCTGTTCTCGTAGCTGTTGCCATAGGTTGCTATCAACAAAACGATTAAAATGGCTCAGTCCAGCCTCTTCAAAGCGCATCTGAAATTGCTTGAAATTCATAGTATCTGGAGCCTGGGGGTTGATGCTTAGTATCGTTTGGTATAAGAAATGACCTAAATCTGAAGGCAGTTCCAACTCCCAAGCCCCTTTCTTATGGTAGATGGAAAGCAAGGCATATTGCTCCCTAGCCTCCTCAAAAACTTCTAATTCTGGGCTAGCACCTAGCCAAATCAATCTGGAATTGGCTTTAGGTTCAAATTCTCTTTGATCGGCGATAGCATTCGCAATAAAATCAGGATCTACGGTAGTAGTAGGAGTTGGGTGCTCAAACCAATCACCTAGGTCAAAGTCTAAACCCATCCCATGCATATAATTGAACAAGGAGATGCGTAGCCCTTCTGCAAAAGCGTCATGCTCAGCCCCCAAGGGGTCTTCATGAAAATAATCATTTTCCGCAAAGCCCTCAAACACGGGCCCGACTTGTTGTACTTGATAGTCTGCGGGCGTTATGCCCACAGGGCTATGTGCTGTCATGGCAAAGCGATGCCAAAAGCCCGATTGTAGGGCGCCTTGATCAAAGAGTTGACGCACCATTTCTAGGGAGTCTATTGTTTCTTGTGCGGTTTGTGTAGGAAAGCCATACATCAGATAGGCATGCACCATAATTCCTGCCTGTGTAAAGGCATCTGCTACTCTTGCTACCTGTGCTACACTTACCCCCTTTTTCATCAAGTCTAATAAACGATCAGAGGCTACCTCCAAGCCCCCCGAAACTGCAATACAACCAGAAGCCTTGAGTAATCGACAAAGATCAGGACTAAAGCTTTTTTCAAATCGGATATTGGTCCACCAACTCACGGTAAGCCCTCTTTTGAGGATCTCCAATGCCAAATCACGCATCAATGCTGGTGGGGCGGCTTCATCTACAAAATGAAAACCTCTTTCCCCGGTTTGCTCAATGATGGTTTCGATACGATCGCACAAAATACTGGCATTGATAGGTTCGTAGCGTTGAATATAGTCCAGACTTACATCACAAAAGGAGCATTTACCCCAATAGCAGCCATGTGCTAGGGTTAGCTTATTCCATCTCCCATCACTCCATAGACGGTGCATAGGATTTGCAACTTCAATAACTGAAAGATAGTCTTTGAGGTAGAAGTCGCTATAATCGGGCGTACCGACTTCTCGTTGTGGAATATCTTTCTCTTGAGCACCATTGATATACTGCACCACTCCATGTTGTAGGCAAAAGGTTCTTTTGAGTTCTTGGATAGGGCGTTTACCGTCCAAATATTCGAGCAGGCATTGTAGTGGCAACTCTCCATCATCCAAACAGACAAAGTCTAGGTAATCGAACACCCGTTCATCACTGAGTCGGCGCAATTCGGTATTGGCAAATCCTCCGCCTAATGCCACCTTAGTTTGAGGATAGTGTTTTTTGATATACTGCCCACATTTGAAGGCCGCAAATAAATTACCTGGAAAAGGAACCGATAAACAGACCAGTTGTGGTTGGGCTATTTGTAGATGTGTTTCTAATGCTTCTATCAGTAGTTTTACAATTAAACTATCTTCTTGATTCAGCTGTATTTCCAACTCATCAAAACTAGATGCAGCCCTCCCTAAACGCTCAGCATAACGACTAAATCCAAAATGAGGGTCAATGGCTTCTTTAATCAGGTCGCCCAAATCTTCTAAATACAAGGTTGCCAAATGTCGAGCCTTATCCTGAACCCCCATTTGCCCAAAGGCCCAGTCTAGCATTTCCAGTTGTTCAAAGCGTTGAGCTTCTGGGAGATAATCCCGTCCACAAATTTGATGAGCAAGTGTAGGATCTTGTTGTTGTAAAAAGCGAATGCTTGGCTCAATGGTTTGGAGATAGTACTCCCATAGGCTGTATATTCTATAAGCATTAGCACTCAAAGCAATATCAGATGTTTCTAATTGCTGAAAAACTTGAGTCAAGCCTTTTTTTGAAAACAGCTTTAACGTTACTTCAATGCCTAGATCTGCTTGCCTAGATTCCACCCCTAAGGTGTTTAAAAATCCCTTGATATAGGCAGTGGCTGGGTAGGGGGTGTTGAGTTGGGTAAAAGGGGGCGTGAGAAGAAGTACCTTGGACATATAGCTCGTATTTTATTCTACAACAACTAGCTCTGCTTCCTGTTCTGCTTTTGTTGGCGCTGCTTTCTCCTTTATTTGGGGTTTGCGGAATGCAGAATTGACCAAATATACGCCTAAAATGGTAGTTCCCATAGATAAAAAGGTAATCCAGGTTAATTTTTCAGAAAGGAGTAATGCTCCTAGCAACACTGCTACAATTGGATTGATATAAGCACTAAGAGAGGCTTGTGCGGGGGGAAGATGTGTCATTACATAAATGTATGCCGAATAGGCGACAAAAGATCCAAAAATAATGAGATAGAGGATAGACAACCAATAATCCCAACCCAAGTCCTTAAAAATCAGATCATCTATTCCCCAGGCAAAGACCATCCCCCAAAGAAAGATACCCCCAACAAACATCTGAATACCAGCACCAAGAAGTAAGTGCGTTTTCATTTTCCATTTGGCAGTATAAATAGAACCTAAGCACCAAAAAAGAGTCGCCAATGCTGCTAAAACAATTCCCCAGGCAAAGAAGGGGTTAGAAAAGTCGTTGAGATAATCTGAAAAAATCCCTACAATCCCTAAAAATCCTATGAGCATCCCCCCAACCAAGCGGAAAGACCACTTGACTTTAGCTACCATAAAATGGCTCATAATGACAATGAAAATAGGACAGGTTGCAGACAAAACAGAAGCAAAGCCACTTTCAATATATTGAAGGGCCCAAGTCATACAGCCATTTCCCACTCCTAAGAGCAGAATACCAATAATAGAAGTTTGTAGTAATTCCCGACCTTTAGGGAGCTGGTGCCCTCTCAGTAGCATAAATCCAGTCAAGAGCCCCCCCGCTAAACTCATACGAATAGCAGAGAGTAAAAAGCCATGCGAGCTTTTTACCCCAATGCGAGTAGCAAGGTAGGTGGTGCCCCAGAAAAAACTAACCAAAGCAAGGGCAATAAAGGCCTTTGTACTTTTTGAAAGAATGTATTGACTCATAAGTGGATGAAAAACTGCTGCAAAGAAACGGGATTTTTTAGAGAAATAGGGGCTTTGGCTTGTTAAATATTAAGCTGAGTGAGTAGAACACCAAAAAAAGAGGTAATCGACATGCTCGATTACCCCTCAACACGAAAATCTACTCTATTTACTAACTGTTGTTCTGTTTCATGATTTTATTGAATCACCAAAGCCTTGCTAATGGTCTGTACTCCAGCTCCAGATAGTCGGCAGAAGTAGGTGCCTGCTGTAAAATCAGCTACATTCAACTCAAGGGTTTGCTCACCTCTTTGACGTATTTGTTCTGTGCGGATCAGTTTCCCAGTTACATCCATAACATCTAATTGCAGCTGCTCAATAGTTTCAGGTAACTCAAAGCGGATGTTTGCAACCGCAGATGTAGGATTAGGAAATACTTCTAGTGTTACTACTTGCAACTGAGGTGAAGTTATGCTATTGTTGTGCTGTGATTCTAATTCAGTATTTTCTTTAGCGAGTGTAGAAGCATCTTCTACGAAAAACTCAGCCATAGGGTGCTTGCAGG
>CAZOLU010000161.1:0-8271 GCA_964580485.1 uncultured Saprospiraceae bacterium
TAAAAAAGCAGCAATTCCCACCAACATAGGAATAACAACAAGTGCAGCTAATATTTTTGGGAAGATAAGATATGCTGGAGTATCTACGCCCATTACTTCTAGGGCATCGATCTGTTCTTTTTGCCGCATCCCCCCAATTTCAGAAGCCATATTCGACCCTACCTTACCAGCCAAAACCAGGCAGGTGAAGGTTGGTGCCATTTCAATAATAATAATATCCCGCACTGCATAACCAATAAAATAGCTTGGAATAGCCGTTCCTTGCAATTGATAGGTAAACTGAATGGCTGTTACTGCTCCAATAAAAACTGAGACCAGTCCAACAATGGGGAGAGAACCAACCCCAATATCATTCATTTGCCGGGTGGTTTCCTTCCAGTACATGGATAGTCTTTCGGGGCGAGCGATCATACTCTTCAGGAGTAGGAGATAACGACCAAAATGATAAAACATAGTTTGAATGATTGATTGGATCAACGGAGTCAGCACCGCATCATGCTGATTAACTGCTCAACAACTTGCCAAATTTCTGTTCCTTCTAAAAGCTGGATATCCCATAATTAGACACTTTGTTTTGATATATTTAGTGCCAAGATAGCATTCTTTGCAGAAATTCAACAAACTTATATTGCTCTGATAGCTACAAAACTAACATTATTTTTGCGTTTCGACTTACTTTGGTCTGTGAAAATTTATGTACTAGTTAATTCTCAAATGGAGTAATAATTAAGTGTAATAAGTATAAGACTCTAATAGTCAGGGCAATAAAAGGGTTTTTGACTTTTAGAAGTATGAGTAAAAACTCCAGCGTTTCTATGCTGAATTAGGTGGTAGCACCTTACAAAAAGCCCCTGTAAATCAAGATTTAGGAAATGAGTCTATGATTTGTTCCTTTTGCTGTTGACGCCTGAGCAGGCAACAGCACCGCAAACATTTGCTCAATTTCCTTCAAATACTGCTGTACAATAATCTGTTCATCAAATTGGGCTAAAGCCATGGCTCGCCCCACATTTCCCATTTGCTGAAGCTCTTTGGGACTATGTTGCAGCATTTTTTCCATAGCTTCGGCTAAAGCCTCTGCATCTTTGATGGGCACCATATAGCCGTTTTCCCCATCCTGTACCGTTTCTCTACAACCTGCGGCCTCTGTGGTAATCACAGGTTTAGCCATCGACAAGGCTTCAAGCATTACTCTAGGCAAGCCTTCCCGATAAGAAGGGAGCACCACCACATCCGCATCTCGCATAATTTCTCGCACCTTATCCGACTGTCCAAAATAGCGAATAATTCCCTTATCCTCGTATGTTTTAAGCAAATCTTTAGAGATGCATGAGGGGTTGTCTTGGTCTAGGGCCCCCACCATCCAAAAGGCCACTTTTGAATGCTTCGCTTTGATTTTGGCAGCTGCTTCAAGTAATTCTTGTACTCCTTTATCAAAAAGCATACGCCCAACAAATAGAAAGACAAACTGATCTTGGGCATTAGCCTTGGGCATGGGCTTGAAAAAATCTGTTTTAATGCCAGAGCCTTTAATCAGTATACATTTTTCGGCAGAAGCGAGACCTAGATCTATAAAAAGCTGGCGATCGTCTCTATTTTGAAAAGCGATGCGTGTAGCGCGCCTAAAGGCGCGCTTGTACAGGCCTTTGGCAATACGACTCACCAACCCATTGCTGATAAAACTATAGCCTAGCCCTGTTACGGTACAAATGGTTTTTACATTGGCAAAAGCCGCTGCAAAGCTCCCGTAGATATTGGGCTTGATGGTATACAGCAGCGCCACATCAACCTTTTCTCGTTGAAAAACTCGATAAAGTTCGTGCGTCAGTTGTAAATCTCGCACAGGGTTGGTGCCCTTGCGCTCGAGTCGTTTGAGTGGAATAAACTGACAGCCCGTTTCCTCGATACGTGCAAGGTAGTTGTCGGGTGGGGCGATGGCTAGTACCTGATGGCCTTGGGCCATTAGTGCCTCTATCAAACCTAGTCGAAAATTGACAATATTCCATGCCGTATTAACAACAATAGCAACTTTTTTGGGATTCGATGCTGCAACCATCTTATTTTCTTTATTTTTATGACTAGAAAAATACTTCTATCGTACAAACCTATTGCAAGGTACAGTATTTCAACTAAATTCTACTGTGTTTTAGTATGAACCTCTTGGGATCTTCTCCATTGTTTTTAACCGTGCCAATTTTGTCGGGATTGGATTTTGCCCTATTGCCTGTTTTTATAGCAATGTTTATAGGGGTTTTTGTCCTCATTCGCAACACACGTTATAAAAACACGGTGGTAGCGCGTTACTTTATTCCTGCTTTAGCCTTTAGGCTGGGGGGGGCTTTTTTAACGGGCTTGATGTACCAGTATTATTATGGCTATGGAGATACTTTTTATTACTATCAAGGAGTTTATGACATTTACAATGCTTTTATTAGCAACCCCGTAGTTGGTATTGAGATGATTGCCTTTCCTTATGATTTGTACTCTGGAGAAGCTAAGGATGCCCTTACCTATCATGTATTATTTAAACAGGACTCCTCTGCTTTGGTGATGCGGATGGGGGGCTTTTTCAGTCTTTTCACCTTTGGGAGTTTTATGGGAGCATCCTTTGGACTTACTACTATTGCCTTTATTGGCTGCTGGATGCTCTATCGGGTTTTTCAGGACCTCTACCCTCATCTGCATCTGCCACTGGCTATTGCCATTTTATTTGTGCCTTCTCTTTGTTTTTGGGGAACGGGGGTAATGAAAGATCCTCTATCCCTTGGAGGTGTGGGTATGTTTGTTTATGGACTTTATTTTCTTTTTTATAAGAGAACAAGAGGCTTGATCTTGCCAGTGCTTGCACTCATCATAGGAGCTTATCTTTCGGTAGCGGTAAAAGCATACGTGGCTTTGGCCGTAATGCCTGCAGCTTTTTTATGGATTGTTTTTCTTTATAAGGAGAGAATTCCCAATGCAACGCTTAGAGCCTTAGTAGGTCCAGTATTATTGGTCTTTGGAGCTATCTTTGGAGTACTTGCACTACAACAATTGGGTAGTGTTTCAGAAAAGTTTGCCTTGGACAGTATGCTGGTAGAAGCAGCTAAAACACAATGGTGGCTGTCTGTGAGCACTGAACGAGATGGGGGTACGGGCTATTCACTAGGGGTCATAGAACCTACGATCACTGGAATGCTCAAAGTTTTTCCAGCAGCAGTTAATGTTACTTTATTTCGTCCATATTTATGGGAGGCTAGAAAGATTATTGTACTCCCTTCTGCTGCGGAGTCGCTATTTTCTTTTTTATTCACGCTTTATGTCTTTTTTAGAGTGGGTATTTTCAAGGTTCTAGGGGAAATGCTCAAGAACCCCACTGTGTTGTTTTGCCTTATTTTTGCGATTTTATTTGCCTTTGCGGTAGGGTTCACCTCTATGAATTTTGGCGCCTTGGCACGCTACAAAATACCTTGCTTGCCGTTCTTCTTCTCTGCACTTATCATTCTGCTAGATAGTAAAAACCCAAAACTTGGCTCCTCTAATATAGGAGCACAGGCTAATCCAGCCCCTAGAAAAGTAGGTGAGCTCCCCTTGCAGTAGTTGGTATTAGAGCATGCTCTAAATCAACCATTCCCTAAGTAAAAAAATCGTTCTTTTAGGAATCATGCGAAAACACTAGAAGTATGGCAAAGCGCTGCGGAGGGGTGGGCGACTAAAAGAAGCCCAGACTACAGGCCGAGTGGGCAACGAGCCCCGTAGCATAGCGGCCAAGAGCTGTGATACAGCGGAGGCGCCCCATATAAATAATCAAAGAACCAAAAAAAAATAACTGATATCCAAGTTTTAGGTTAATACCTTTCGCCAAGTTCTTCTTGCTGGGTGTTCAACCAATGCATTGCCTTCTCTGAATCAGAGAACATTTTGGCAGCATAGGGTAGTTTATTAAAGCTCAGAAACAAATTGCCCAACATTTTAGACAACACCGACCCTGAAAGAATTGCCATAGCTTTGCAGTAGGTGTTAAACTCTTCAGAATTGAAAAAATCTCGCACTTGCTTGGGAGCACCTTTCAACTTTTGGATATTCATCAAATAGCAATAAGGTTGAGTGCCATAAATTGCTTTGATTTGAGTCATTAGGGCTTGTACATCACCTAAATTCAGGGTTACAGGTCTCCATTCTACATAAATACTTTGCTCTGCTATTAACTCAAAATCGGCGCAGGGAGCAATATGTTTTGTTGATTTCATCATCTTATGATTAAAATCCTTTTGTGTAATACAAAGATAACAAAATCAGTGTATTGTTTTGTATGAATGGGACATCTAATACAGGTATTTCAGGCGATACTTATATAGCATCGCTCCAGCTATTTAGCTGGATTTCTCAGCCCCTAGCCTTCTTCGACTCCTACGGAGAAAGGCTAGGGCTAGGGTTCTGGCAATTTTCGATCCTCTCAACCTCTTTTTTGCAAAAAAGAGGTTGAGCCCTTCAGGAAAGGATCCGAAAATTTTAAAGCTGCAAGGTGCGCTGCTCCTTGTCCATACGAGGGGTTGAGACTTTCTTAATTCAGTAAGGTTTCCAAGTAGTGTTGTTCTATTCCAAATTGTTCTTTCAAACTATTGATTTCAGCGATTCGGGCGGCTTGTGCTTGTGGGGAAAGCGGCTCTGACAATTTTAAAGCAGCAATCATAATATTTTTGGCAGTATGCTCACTCGAAATAAATTCAAAAACCTTGACCTTATAGCCTGCCAATTCCAGCAAAAGTGCCCGGATGGAGTCCGTAATTAGCTCAGCTTGTCGCTCCAGTAAAATCCCTTGTTCTAAGATATGTTTCCAAGGTGCTTTGGGATGCATTGCGCGCCGAATTTGTTTGTGGCAACAGGGAGCTGTAACAATCAAGCTTGCACCATTTTTAATTCCTTGTGCGATTGCAATATCGGTTGCCGTATCGCAAGCATGCAAAGCAATTAAAACATCTAGATCCCCACCATGATAATCTAAAATATTCATCGCTGCAAAGCGTAGTTGCTCTTGCCAACCTAAGGCCTTTGCCTGTGTATTGCAAAAATGCGTGAGCTGTTCTCGCAACTCTACCCCCAGTATTTCTACGGGCACTTGCAGGCCTTCTTTAAGGAACTCAAAAAGCGCAAAGGTCAGATAGCCCTTGCCACTGCCCATATCTACAATATGTAAAGGCTTGGGCTGATTCAACAAGTTGGCCTGCTGCAGCAGGCTTTCCATGATCTCTACATATTTATTGATTTGTTTGTACTTATCTTGATAGCCTTGTAATAGCTTACCATCTTTATTGCTTACGCCCAATTTTTGTAAAAAGGGCCGGTCTTCTGTAATAGCATACTGTTTTACAAGATTATGCTCTACTACAACAGCCGCTCGCTTTTGTCCAGCAATGCGTTCTAGGCGAGCTTTTCGTTTCTTATTGTATTTTAGCACAATATCTTCGGTGCTGCTGAGTAAAGTAGCAATGAGGTAGTCTTGCCCCAACCAGTTTTCCAAAGCTTCGCGCAAAGCTGTATCTAAAGTATAATTTTGTGTAATGTCTTTGGTTTCAAACCTCAATGTACAGGACAGCGCCCTACCTTTTTTAAGTTCAACTAAACGACCGTAGATGTTTTTAGCCAGACTTCCATCTCTTTTGCTAGGCTTGCTTAGAGTTAGTTTTACAAATTGCCCTTGGGCAATAGTGGTTTCCACAAGTTGTATAAAATCCGCTTTTGGGTGATCTGTTTCTATTTTCATTAGGCTCGGATTGCAGCTTTTTGCAAATAAATTCGTCCAGGTTGGCAATCTCCTCTGGTAGTATATCCCGACCAGGGGCCTTCCAAACGATAGGCTCCTGCTCTATACAAAAACTGTAATGGCATATTTTTAATGCACCAAGCAGCTCGTTCTCTTATTTTTTCATTCGTAATTTCTACATCTTTCAACAAGACCTGATGTCCTTTCAATTCTCCTTTGATTCGAAAGTAGCCATACATACTCCCTGTTTTTATGATTCCTTTGCCAGCGATGGTGGTTCCGTTAAGTGTTAGATCTACTTCATAATAATATTGTTTAGCAATCCCCCCTGAGACCTGTGTCAGTTGCCCAGTCCACTTGCCAGCAATAACATAAGGAGCCATAATTTCAAGCTCTGCTACCTGTGCTTGCACCGCCACTGTACCGATCCAGAACAGAAGTACTATGGAAAAAGTCAAATATTTCATAAGCTCAAATTTGGGGGTGAGACTTGGGAACGATCTGCCTCTAAGCATACGCTAAAGATTCTAATATACAGTAGTGTCGAGGGTTCTTTAGTCTCGCAACCAGCTCCCCACTTGATCTGTAAATTTTACTTCCAAGTTGCCCTCTTTATCACTAAAAATGAAATAAGCTTCCACTCCTTTCAAGTTGTTGATGAGTTGCCAAGCCTTTTCCAAGCCCATCGCCATACAGCCTGTAGCTAAAGCATCGGCCAAGGCACAATCTTTTGCAAAAACAGAAACACTAAGCAAGCGATTTTGCTCAGGATAGCCCGTATGTGGATTGATGGTATGGGCGTATTTTACGCCATTCACTTCATGAAAGTTACGATAATTTCCAGAAGTCGCCAAACTCATGTTTATCAAAGCCACCTTGGTTTGCATAGCGCGAATAGAGGCCTCTGATTTGGGGACGTTGATGCCTAGCAGCCAGCCCAAGGTATCTTGCTGATAGCCTCGAGCTCGTACTTCACCGCCGATTTCGGCCATATAATGTTGGATCCCTTGGCTTTCCAAAAAGCGGCCGAGCACATCTACGCCATCGCCTTTGGCGATGGCGCTGAAGTCAAGCTGCTGTGCAGCTTGTTTCTTAACCACTAAGGTTCCACCTCTTTGCTCCATCAAGCTAAACGCATCAAAATTGGCTAAGGTTAGCAGAGAATCTACGAGCATACTATCTGCAATAGCTACGGCTTTTTTTTCTGTGTAGCCAAAGCCCCAATAATTGACTAGAGGCATGACGGCGGGATTAAACCAGCCCTCCGTATCTTTGTATACTTGTTTCGCCAATTTAAAGTTGCGTAAAAAATGATTTGAACTAGTTGGGTCATCTCCAGAAACCAAAATCCCATCCTCACTTTTATTCAATTGGGAAATTCGAGAATCTGGAATATAGGTGGAGACTTCTTGGTTGTATGCTTTCAAGAGAGAGTCTATCTGGGAACTAAAATCACGCGCTAAGCTATCTCTGTATAGAATGCTGTAGGTGGTACCCATAGTTTTTCCTCGCAGTTGCAACAGGGTATCTTCCTGCTCAGCAGTACAGCTTATCAATATTAAAAATATAAAACCTAAATACAGTTTATTGAATACTAAACGCAGCATGAATATTATTTTGTATTTTTTGAACAACAGTAGCAGAATCGTCATTGATGAAAGAAATGCCATTAAAAATATTTGCATAATCAATCGCTAATGGAATATTGGCGTCTGCACCATCTACGGCACTTATATTATAATCCAACTCAATCCAAAACGTATCCTGAACCTCAAAACGGATGGTATCTGCTAAATCTGGAAGAATGACCTCGAAAAAAGCGTGTTGATAATCGGTTCCAGTATAAAAAGAGGGGCTGTGTTGATTGGAAAGAGGCTGAGCAGGATTATCAATACTGGTGGCTTCTACCAAGGTAGCAGGAGCTTCCAAACCTAGTAGAAATCGGATTTTAGTATAATCTCCAAACTCCAGAAAATCTCCAACATTATGGACAAAGGTGCCTGGGCGTAATGCCGTAAAATCATCTCTAAAGTCCAAGGTAGATCCATCCACTAGCCTCAAGTTAATACTATCATTCACCCCAAAACTACTTCCATCGGCTTTAATTAACTCAAATTTAGAGCATAGAAACCCCATTTCCCTCAACTCAAAGCTGTCGTTATTGGCATCAGGATAAGCAGTAAAATAATTGAAATCTAGTGTGTCCAGATGGTGATCTACACTCAGGCTCAGTTGATAATAAGTACAGCAGCAATCGCGATCAGCCGCTGCATCAAAGTTTTCTGCCAAAGGGTCGGTACAGCCTTCTACTCGGTTGCAACTGTAAAACAACAAGAGGATCAATCCTAGTGCTATAAATTTACATAAGTTTCGTATCATCAGCATATAATATCAATCACTATTCAATTCTGAGGGTTGTGGTATTGCTCTAAAATTGAAGGTGTTTAAAAATTTTATAAAACCGTACATATTCTCGAAGCCTATGCCAAAGGTCCCAAGGACTCCTTTGGAGCATCCCTAGGGAAAGG
>CAZOLU010000162.1:0-8258 GCA_964580485.1 uncultured Saprospiraceae bacterium
GAGTTTTTTAGCCCTTTCTCTAATAAGGATCAAACTGTATCTTTTGTACTGGCATTTTGATAAAGCCAAGTGAGCCTGGACGAACCTGTAGAAAAAATCGCCAAGTACGGCGCTCTGGTTGCCAATTGAGCCCCATCTCCCAACAATGTAGCCTACGAGAAAAGGTGAAATCGGGGTAGGTGACGCGTTGGTCATCAAAATCATAGCCAATACGATTGATACGAACATTCCAATTCTCAGAAAGGTTGATCCCCCCGTTTAGTGCCAACTCATTAGCCGTAACCACCAAACTATCTACCCCATTGATATAGCGATTATTAAACCGATAGTTGTAGCTTAAAGATAGCCCCTGAAAAAACTTAAACTTGGCATTCTGCTGTTGCTGCTTTTTATTGGGTTGCTCTGCCTGAGGGTTAAAGAGCTCTTTGAGTTTCTGGCTATTTAGATTGGTGCTAAGGGCAATGGCTCCAGAGGTTAATCGTACCAAGCGATTGTTCTGATTCCACTCCCAAGTGTTGATTCGAGCATTGGTCTCGGTATTGGCAGCATAGGGATCAAAGGTAAAGGAAACTGTGGCGGTAATTAACTTAAACAGTAGGGTATTAGCATTGAGGTTGATCACAGACATCTGCAAACTATCTGCTGCCATGTTGTAATTTCCCGTAATGCTCAAGTTGTTCAACACCACTACTTTGCGATAGGGGGAGGTCATGGTAGAATCCATAAAACGCCGTTTTACTTTTCCTTCCATCCGCATATTGGCACTAAAAGTGAGCAGCGCCTGTTGTCCAGATCCTGGTGTAACGTCAAAGCGTCGGTAACTGAGCAATTGATCGGGGTATCGAGTGTCGGTCTGCACTTCATCATAATACCCCCAAAAATCATCACTAAAATCAGGTCGCCAAGAAAATCCTACATTGGGTCGAATGACCGCCCTGAGTTTGTGTAATCCCAAAATATTGAAAGTTCCCGTTGCAAAAAGTTGTGTACCAAGGTTCAGCCCTGCACTAAAATCTCGAACGGCATTAAACCCATAGTTTCTAACATCATTCACCTGCCCAAAGGTAGTATCTGAACTAATACTGGCAATGACCGATTCCTCATCATCTGCCCAGGTAGTATCATTAGAGATAATCAAGGTAGGATCAAACTCTTTTTCATTAGAATAAAAATACCAATACTCCCGATAAGAAACCGTAGGTTGAAAGTTGATATAACTTAAATCAATAGACTTCCCATTTTTAAATTTAATCTTAGGAAGTTTAAAGTTCATATTGACTCTTGGGGAATGCACGACACTATATTCTGCTTCACTCAAGGCATTTTGCCATTCATCTGGTGCAAAGAGTAGGGTATCTACAATTTGAACTCGATTATTAGCCGTAAGATCATAACTCAACCCAATTTTTTCATACCAGCGTTGTTTCCCTACCTGTTGTTTGCGTTTGAAAGGAAAAATTTGGTTCATGGTCAGACTCGTCCTGGGTAGGGTAATATTCATCAGGTTTTGAGAGGTGTTTTGTGAGTGGGTCATCCCAATGGCAAAGGAGAAGGGGGTTCCTAAAAACCGTTTGGTAAAAGAAACATTGGATTGCATAGTGGCCTGCAAGCTAGCATCTGCCGAAGGGTCAGTATTTCGATAAAAATCGGAGGTTCCAAAATTGACACTCGCTCTAAAGCTCTGGCTAGGGTGGGCTTTAGCATCTTGCTCATGAGTCCAGCTAAAGTTAAAATCCTGTGTTAAGCTAAAATCGGGAGTTCCAAATTCATCAATTTTGGTACGGGCATAGCTTAGGTTGACATTTCCTCGTACTTTATAGCGTTTGTAGTAATTGGAGGAGGCATATGCCCGAAAGGTACCTCTGGTGTAGAAATCACCCGTTAGCGATAAATCTACTTGGTTGTTGATGGCCCAATAATAGCCCATTCCTCTTAATCCCAGGCCTAGGGTTGGAGAGTTGTCGATATTGGTACTTAAAATCAGCCCTGATTTACGTTTTTTGGTAATGGGAAAAAATCCAAAGGGCAGTACTACGGGAGTGGGGGTTCCCATAATTTCTAAATAAGAGGGGCCCACCACAATCATTTTATTGGGAATGACCTTGGCTTTGAAGGAACGAATACCAAAGTGCGGGATTTTGTGGTCGCAGGTGGTATAAATGCAACCTCCAGCATAGACGATATTGTCTTCTGTTGTAGAGTCGGCCTCACTGCTGATAAATTTGGTAGATTTTGCCAGAAAATAGCCATCGCCTTGCTTGGTAATGGCATCAAAAACCTTCCCTTTTTTAGTTTTAAAGTTGTATTGAATTTTCCGAGCATCAAACTGTTGATTGCCATCATTGAAAAAGGGTTCTTGCCGCATTACCCCATTGCTATCTGGAATTCCTTCTGCCGTAGCAATAAAGCTATTGAAGTCAATTTCAATATAGCCTGCCTTCAACTCATAATTTTCATAAATCACCTCCGCATTTCCGTATAGCTTAATTTTTTTCTCTCGAAGTGCATAAATCATCGAATCTTCTCCGTTGTATTGTAGTGGTCCGGCAAGGGAGTCGGGATGCAATAGAATCAGCGGGCGAGGTTTGGGAGGGGGAAGGCTATCGTTGAGCTGCAAGCTATCCGAACTAGGGGGCAGGCTATCTACCGAAATGAGCTGTGTAGAATCTACGGCTTCATTAAGCTTGCTGCTGTCGGGTAAACTCTGATTGCGCCCTTTGTTGTTGCGCTCCTTGTTGCGCAGGCTGTCGGCTTTGAGCATTTCTTGCCCAGCGTTAATCAAGCTAGAGTCTGGGGCCTCTTGTACTGATGGAGGAATGGTTTTGAGTTCTTGGTCGAGCAAGGCTTGTGCTAGGCTATCGGTTTGGGCTCTTTTCAGGAGCTGCTTTTGCGTGCGTTTTTCCAGCCGCTTTTGGCGGCGATCTTGGCGGGCTTTAGCTGTGGTGTAGGGGTAATAGCAACTGCTTGTACTCCATAGAAGTGTACAAATTATTCCAAACAATAAAAGTCTGTAATAGGACATGGCAGGAAAAAGCAGTTTTTATGGTCTTAATTTTGTAATAATTAGGCGGATGATGCTGAATAAAGTTTTGTTTTTGGCTTGGGTTAAAGAAAAAATGCATAGTTAAGTACAAATATCGCTTAATTTCGCAGGAAATTCCTAGTCTCTTAGGGCTTTTTTGTAAATTTGTATGCTGTTAGCATAGACAATAACGTATTGAGTTGGACTAAAGGATTAGTCGAAGAAAGTAAAAAAAAAATTATTTGTGAGAATACTGACGATTTGGGCATTTACTCTATTTTTATTGCTGCCTTATTCTGCGGAGGAAAAAGGGGCATTATATCACTATCATCCAAATGCTGCCAAGATTAAAACGGTGGTCATTGATGCTGGACATGGGGGGAAAGATAGTGGTTCCTTAGGTGCTTTGGTGAAGGAAAAAGACATCGCCTTAAAGATTGCCTTAAAGCTAGGAGAGTATATTGAAACCTATATTCCCAATGTTAAGGTGGTATATACCCGAAAATCAGATCAGTTTATCCCCTTGTACAAACGTGCAGAGATTGCCAATAAAGTGGATGCGAATGTTTTTATCTCCGT
Source organism: uncultured Saprospiraceae bacterium (assembly GCA_964580485.1). GTDB lineage: Bacteria > Bacteroidota > Bacteroidia > Chitinophagales > Saprospiraceae > Saprospira. The sequence goes on from CAZOLU010000162.1 coordinate 3,602, forward strand.
ACATTGTAATTCCTTACCACCCAAAAAGAAACATATCAACGGAACGGAAACCTATGTGATGGGATTACACACCGCAGAAACAAATTTACAAGTGGCCAAACGGGAAAATAATGTGATCTTATTAGAAGAAGATTATACCCAACGCTACGATGGTTTTGACCCCAACTCCCCCGAAGCGCATATAATGCTTTCTATGTATCAGAATGCCTATCTAGGGCAAAGCATTCTACTTGCAGAAAAAGTAGAGGCTCAATTTAAAAATCGAGCCAAGCGCAACAGCCGAGGGGTAAAACAGGCTGGCTTTGTAGTGCTTAAAGCTACTTCTATGCCTAGTGTTTTGATAGAAACGGGCTTTTTGAGCAATAAGACGGAAGAAAATTATTTGAGATCCGAAAAAGGGCAAGCCTATATTGCTTCAGCAATTTATCGGGCATTCAAAGAGTATCGGGCAGCTATTGAAAATGTAGATCAACTTAGCCAAATTCCCAAATACAGCAATCCCAGCCCTAGTCCAAGCCCCCAAGTGGCAACAAAAACTCCTGCCGAAAATATTGTGTTTAAGGTTCAGCTAGCCTCATCTCCTACCCCAATCAATAAGCAAGCAGGTAGCTTTAAACAAGTTAAAAATCTAGAAGAATACAAAATTGGAGGAGCATACAAATATGTAACAGGTAGCCATCAAACTATGACATCGGCCGTACAAAGTCAACGATTTTGGCGGCAGCATGGATTTCCTGATGCTTTTGTGGTAGCGTTTAAGGGCAATCAACGAATTTCTGTGGCAGAAGCCAAGGCAATCTTGGGTCAGTAGTAAAAAATCTTCGAAAGTTTGTGTAACTTTGGGCATCAATCAAATAGAGCAACTCTTTTGGAAAATCGAAAACGCATAGCATTAATTGGGATTCTGGGAGCCATCACCTTAGTAGTGATGCTTTATGGCTACAACTATCTGCAAAATACGCCTATGTTTAGCCCTAGCAAAATCTTTTATGCTGAGTTTCGGCGTTTGGGGCCACTCAAAATTAATGCCTATGTGTATTTCAATGGTTTAGAGGTAGGGCGAGTGAAAGATATTTATCTCAAAAAAGGGACTTCCAATCGTATTATGGTTACCTTTTCGGTGCGTAATGATATTCCGCTGCCTAAAGATGTAGTCGCAGAATCTTATGTTCCCAATCCGATGTATGAAGCAAATCTATACCTACGCTACACTCCTTTAGACCGAGCGTATCAAAAAAGTGATTACCTCAAGGAGGGATCGGTAATACCAGGCAAAGTAGGATCTTACCTTAAAGATTTGCAACAGGCTATTAACCCCTTTGTTATTGCTGCCGATAGTGTGATTATGGAGCTTTTTCCCAATAAGGATAGTATTCAACAATTATTTAAAGATGCTGAAGATGCTATTCATAATCTTTCGGTTAATTCCAAATCTTATCGAAAGATCACCTACGAAAATAAAACCCCCATCATTGAGTTTATGCTAGATTTTCGAGATCTTTCCAAGAAAATTGATGCGCAGGAAGATAGTATCAACATCATGATCGCTAATCTAGCAAGGCAAAGTGAAGACTGGGTAGGTACAGATTTTAAGAAAATGATCCCTGATCTTAGCGCAGATAAAATACCACTACCAGACCTAGAGGCTATTGATAAAAAAATTGTGGAGTACCAGCAGAAGATAGAAGCCATAGCATCAGGGCAGGATAGTAGTTATGCTTGGTTAATTCATGACCCCGCTGTGGTAGATAGTCTACGTCTACAACTGGATGATTTGTTAACTACTGTCCGAGCTGTGCGGAAGAATCCAGAGCAATTTATTAGTATTAGAAAAAAGAAAAACTAACGCAATTTGCCCACTATTAGGTGGAGTATAAACCAAGAACCACATGAAAATTAGAAATGAAGTGAAAGTAGGTATCCTCGGCCTAGTGGCCGTCTTCCTAATTATTTGGGGATACTATTTTCTAAAAGGAAATAATATCTTGTCTAGAGATATTGTCGTTACGGCTGCATTTGACAATGTAGATGGTTTGGCTATTGGGGCACCAGTTACCATCAATGGTTTGCAAGTAGGGGCTGTTACTCGAATGTTTATCGAAAAAGAACGACCTCAATTTGTCATTGCAGAATTGAACATCGACCGAGGTACATTAATTCCTAAAAATGCCAAAGCCACCTTAGCTACTCCTAGTTTGATGAGTGGAAAAGCCGTAGCTATGGTTTTTGATAAGGGCTGTACAGGAGCAGACTGCCTACAATCTGGGGATCAGGTCAAAGGTGAAGCTGGAAGTATGCTGGATATGGCTAGGGAGGTCTTTGATCCTTATGTAGAACGTATTGACTCTATCGCCGGCGTGTTTGCAGAGGTAGCTAAAGAGGAAGAAGGGGGCTTGAAAGAGTCTGTGCATGAGGTGCAGGATATTATTAGAAATGTAAAAGTGATTTCAGATCTTCTGCAACTCCTTATTGATAAATCTATGGGGAGTTTTGTCAATACCATGGGGCACCTAGAGGCAGTAGCTTCCAATGTTCGCAAAAATAATGATCAGATTTCTTCGTTACTGACGAATTTAGAGAGCATCTCTGATCAACTCAAAGACGCTCAGTTGGATAAAACCATTGGTTCTGCTAAAGAAACGATTGACAAATTTGGCGAACTTTCCAAAGATGTACAAGGTACCTTGGCTGAGACTAACAAACTCATGAAACAACTACAAGCACTTACCGATCTTAGTCAACAAGATGGTTTGCTTGCCGCTTTGGTAAATGACCCCAACCTACGAGATAATGTAAAAGCAACCATTGATGAGGTCAACCTACTGGTAGAGGATATTCGTAAGCATCCAGAGCGTTATCGTCGGGTGTTGAGCCGTAAATATATGCCTTATGGTACGGGCAAGAATTATGAAAAAGAGCAAAAACTCATAGAGGAGGGCAAAATCCAAGAAGATTAGTCCTGGTAACCAACCTCAGGGTTCAAGGAAACGTTAAAAAAGCTACAAGGGTCGCTGCTACGGCTTTTGTGGCTTTTTTCTTGTAAAGCTGCTACTATCGGGCTAAAACTTAAAGATTTGATGTTGAGATACTATTTTTCTAATATTTGGGGGCTGATGCTAATTTGCTTTTTGGGAAGCTTGAGCCTGCAGGCTCAAAACGATAGCATCCCCGAGCAAAGCGAAGATAGCGCTAAAGTGGAACTGATCTTCTCTCGCAAAGTGCAGGGCAAAGAGTCCGACGAAGGTCGCTACATCTACCTACAAGGGGATGTGCATCTCCAACAACAACAAATGCACCTTTGGTGCGACACTGCACATCGTTATCCCACAAACGAAGTCCTTGCCTATGGTGATGTACAAATGCTACAAAACGATAGCATTCGGATTTTTTCCGACTCCCTTTTTTATCAAGGGGATGAGCGCAAGGCCCGCCTAAGTGGAAATGTGGTCTTGCAAGACAGTACCATGACCATGTTTACCAATGATCTTTACTACGATCTCAACACCCAAATTGCAGAATACCCCAACGGTGTACTGGTTCTTACCGATAGCACACAACTGGTGAGTAAATCTGGCCGCTACAATGCCAATACCAACATGGCTTATTTCTTAGATTCGGTAAGGCTCACCGACCCCAATTACAAACTCTTTGCTGATTCTCTAGCCTTTAATACGGATCAGGAAATTGCAGAGTTTTTGGGACCTACCTTCATTTTTGATGATAAAAATATGCTCTACTGTGAAGATGGCTATTATAATAATCGAAAAAATTATGCAGAACTCACTGGGGTGGAAAAGCAACCTTACTACATTAAAAGGGAGGAAAATGGGGAGTATGAAAAAGCGATGGCAGATACTATTATTTATGACGGTCGAAAAGAACAGTATTTACTAGTAGGAAATGCGGTGTTTGAGGATGGAAGTAAAGAGGTAAGGGCAGATACTATCGTGCGAGATGAAAATACAGATCAGTTTTATTTTGGGGGGAAATCAAAATTTAGGAATCTCGATTCTACTCAAAATCAAACTATTGATGCTAAAAATTCCTACTATGATGCTAAAACGGAAACCGTCTATTTTAGTGATGAAGTACGGGTGGTGGATGAAAACCAGATTCTGGAAGCTGATAGTTTGGATTATTCCCAAAAAACGCATATTGGTATTGCTAGAGGGCATGTAGTTTGGGTGGATACAGCAGCTAATGTACAGATTATGTGTGGAGAGGCGATTTATAATGATTCTACTGGGGCCATGCTTGCCAAAGATCATCCGATTATGATGACGGTAATGGATAAGGATAGCCTTTGGATGACTAGCGATACGTTAAGGGCTTTCCCAGATTCTACCTATGAGGATCGGCGTATTTTTTATGCCTACCATCAGGTGAAGATCTTTAAATCAGATTTACAGGGACTTTGCGATTCTTTGGTATATAATGAATCTGATTCTACCTTTGAGTTTTTGCAAGAACCTATCCTCTGGGCAGATTCCGTGCAATTTACCGCAGATACTATTCGGGCAAGAATGAAGGAACAGAAGATGGATCAGGTTTTTTTGTATCAGAATGCTTTTATTGTGAGTACAGAGGAGGAGCTGTATTTTAATCAGATTAAGGGAAAGAATATGAAGGCACAATTCAAAGAGAATAAACTTCATAC
>CAZOLU010000163.1:0-8206 GCA_964580485.1 uncultured Saprospiraceae bacterium
AGGCTCGAACCTGGTTGTTATCTAAATCCATCGAAATACAGCCTTTTAAAGGGCAAGAAGTTGTTGATTTTAGCAATTGGGAGGCAGAAGCTATCTATTTTTATGATCCAGCCGGCAATATTGTAGAGTTGATCGCTCGCAAGCCAATAGGCGTCGCCGCTCATCAGCCCTTCAGTGCAGCTTCCATATTATCTATGAGTGAGATGGGCTTGGTTCAACGCAATTTGGGCAGTTTGATCCCCCAAATGCAGGCATCTGCACAGATGCCTATTTATGATGGCAGTCCCGATAAGTTTTGCGCCTTAGGCAACCCCGAGGGACTTTTTATCATCATCGACCAAGATCAAAAAGATTGGATTCCAAATAATGACCTCGCACTGCCTTTTCCAGTACAGCTTTGTTTTGAACAAAACAAACAAATGTTTATCTTGGAAATGGATTCCCAACAACTACACATTCAAAAAATCAATTGATGAAAAATCTAATATTTGCGCTACATATCTTGCTGCTCATGGGGCTACTCCTAGCCGTAAATTCCTGTAATTTAGAATTTGAAAAATCTCCTGTACAGTATTTTTATGAGGGGCAGCAGCAGCACAATTGGGGGCATTTCGATACCGCACTCATCTATTATTCCAAAGCTATTGAGGGGGATAGTCTACAACCCGAATTTTACTACGAACGTGGGCGGGTTTATTATGATTTGGATAAATATGAGGAGGCCTTAGCCGATTATAATCAGGCAATTGAGTTGTTTGATGAAGCCGCCAAATACTACCATGCTAGAGGTGTAATTTACAGTGAAACCAAGCGTTTTGACGATGCTATTGTAGATATCCGAAAAGCCTTGGACTTAGATCCTCGCAACCCACAATTGCATGCACTGATTGGTGATATTCACCTCAATCAAGGGGATACCCTAGGTGCTTTGGACGATTATGAAACTTTTCTAAACTTAGCTCCCAATAATCCTGATTTTCATGAAAAGATTGCTTACATCTACTATGGTTTGGGAATGTATGCAGATGCAGAAGAAAATGCAAAACAGGCGATTGATTTGGATGATAAAAATGCAGAGTACTACTATGTGTTGGCTTTGATTTATACAGGTATGGAAAATGACCTAAATGCGCTCGATGCCATCAACCGAGCCATGAAGATCGATCTAACAGCCCGAAAATACTATTATTTACGTGGCGTAATCAATTTGAACCTCGGAAATATGGACGAAGGCTGTGGGGATCTTAAAAAGGCGGCAGAGGCTGGAGATGAAGATGCCGAAGATTTAGCCGCAAGCTATTGTGGCCCTCAAGAGGGCTAGCCTTATTCTTGCAAAAACTGCACTTTTGCCCAGCGTTGTACCCAACAGGGCACAAAATAATAATCGCCTTGTTGATCTTCTGCGACCTGCTCTTCATAACTCGCTTTTGTAGGGAGATAAGCCTTGTACTGCTCTATATATGCCTGTGCTTGTTCACCTACTTCGGGGTCGTCTACCGCCAAAGCCCATTCTTCCAGAGCTACCCAGATCAGCACTTGAGCATGAAAGCCCAAGCCATTGGTGGCGGGCGAGCATTTTTGACCACTAGCGGCGTACATCAAGCCTACGAGATAATGGGGCTTGCCCCAATCGGGCCTATAGCGCAAGGCGGCATAGCAAAGCTCTCTAGCACGTTCATAATCTCCTCTGCGATAGTAATTATCGGCTTGTTGGTAAAGCATCCGTGTTTTATCTTCTTGCTTTAAGCCAGTTCTGTTATAAAAGGGATCAATCTCTTCATAGTTGTAATAACTATCCAAAGGAGGGAGACTGTCTATCTTTAAGCTATCCGTTTGAGCTTGAATTGATCCCATCCCCAATAAAAACAATCCCAAGTAAATGTAGCAAGAAAATATAGGCGTCCAGTTTTTCATAAATATCGCAGTTTAGAAAAATAAGTATGGAAGAAATTACAAAAATAACACCAAAACGCTAATTCCTAAGCAATATAAACTTGGAAAGCTATGCCGAAAAGCCTATCTTTATTCAAAGAAAATACCAGCGCAGTATGGCAAAAAAACGCAAGCTACCCAAAAAATACGAAGAAGAATACGAGCAAGACTTAGAGAAAATTTCAGTCAACCGCCTCAAAGGGCGTAAAAATGATGGTCCCGTCTCGGTCAACCGAGCTTTGGAAGAAGAACAATTTGAAAAAAGAATCACAACAAGCAAAGGGATCAAAGTGCCAAAAGCTGAAAAAGGACGAGATCCTCGTATGGATGAAGAACCCATCGAGGAGGAAGATCTAGGACTACCCGAAGATAGTTTTTTGATGGACCGAAAGGTGAGTAAAATTGATTTGCTCATCCACATGGATGCACAGGAAAAACAATTCTTGGGTAGCAATATCCGCAAGCCTCGTGATTTTGCCGCCATCTTTGAAAAAGGAAAGAGTGATCGGGAAGATCCTAAACTTGATATGGCTTATGAGGTGGATCAAAACCCGGAGTTTAAAAAAGAGTTGATTGCGCAACAGCTGCTACGTAATTTTTATTCAGATGATAGTGTTGAAGTGAAAAATACAGAGATGATTTTCAAAGAGTTGGAGCTTTGGGATGATAAGGATGAAATTTCTACTGAATTTAAAGAAGCCTTGGAGGATGACCCTAAAGCTTACCTCAATGAAAATTTGATAGAAATTCTACAAAACCGTATTCCCAACCTATAATTCCTCTTCACTCATAAATTGGGCTAAAATTTCTGATACCGAGGCTTTTTTAGCTTCATGAAAAATGGGGTTGTGAAAATGATTCAATTTGTGTAGTAAGCCTAAGAGTTGTTTGCGCTCCTCATCATTCAAGTTGGCCGTAGCTAAGGTGCCCACTTGGTTGATTGTGGGGAGAATATTCAAAAAAGTAGCCAGCCCCAGTTCCGTTATTTCCACCAATCTCGCTCTCCGATCCTCAGGATCAATACTACTGCTAATCAACCCTCGCCGCTCAAGCCTTCGAATGACTTCCATACCTGAACTAAACTCTAGGGTGTTCATCTCAATCAAACTATTTTTCTGCAACTTGCCTTCCATCATTAGGGCTGCCAAAAAACCAAAATCATCTGGTCCAGCTAAAGGACTGTCCTCAAAGCCCTTTTTGAGATAAAACTTGAGATACTTGTACATTAGATACAACAATTGTGTAACCTGTGCCTTATCATCACCCTGGGGACCAATAGAGGGGGGCTGATGACTTTTCGGTTCGCTGGAGCCTTGCTTCTTGGTTTTCTGATATTTTTTGACATTTTCTTTCACAATTAGCCAACGAATAAAATCCTGAATTGAGTAGTCCTGCCCCTGCTGTTCTTGCTCATTTTCAAAGGATTCAATATATGGAAGCAGCTCCTTGAGTAATTGATAGCGCATAAACTTTTAATTTGTTTAACTTTTTACCGTTTTAACTTAAACAAAAAACTTATTACTATGTTTTCGTTTCAAATAAAATATTAGAATACTGTGATTTCATAGTAATTTTTGTCAGTACTTTTTTAACTATTTCAATCTAAAGTAAAAGCAAACCATGAAACGCTATCATCTATTACTCTTGATAGGTCTTTGGATCTTCAGCACTGCCACCAGCTTTGCCCAAAAGGGAATCATCAAAGGACAGGTATTCGACGCTAAAAATAATGAGCCTATTATTGGAGCTAGTGTTGGGATTCCTAATTCTGGACTGGGAGGGATTACGGATTTTGAAGGGAACTTTGAAATCAAGGGCTTAGAGCCCGGCTTGTATACGGTAAACGTAAGTTTTATGGGCTATAAGACTGCTTCTAAAACAGAGATCCAGGTCACCAACTCTCGCCCTGCCAACATCACTATAAAGTTGGAGGAAGATGTCGAAACCTTAGAGGAGGTGGTCGTTAAAGCTTCTCCATTCAAAAGGCCTCAGGAAAGTCCGGTCTCTTTGCAGACCATTGGTACGGCAGAAATTCAGCGAAACCCTGGGGGGAATCGGGATATTTCCAAAGTTATTCGGGTACTACCTGGAGTTACCACAACCAACTCTTTTCGCAATGACCTCATTATCCGTGGAGGTGCTCCCAATGAAAACCGCTTTTTCTTGGATGATGTAGAAGTCCCCAATATCAATCACTATGCTACACAGGGCGCATCCGGAGGCCCACAGGGCCTCATCAACGTAGACCTCATTGCAGAGGTCGACTTCTTTTCAGGGGCTTTTCCCGTCAATCGGGGCAATACCCTTAGTTCCGTCTTCAATTTTGCGCAAAAGAATCCTAGAGATGATCGCATCGGACTCACGGCTAGTGTAGGTGCTACGGATGTTGCACTTGCCTTAGAAGGACCCTTGAGCAAGGACAATAACACCAACTTTCTCTTTTCAGTAAGGCAGTCTTATCTACAATTTCTTTTCGATGTCATTGGCTTACCATTTTTGCCGACCTACAACGATTTTCAGTTCAAGGTTAAAACTAAATTCAGTAAAACCGATGAGTTTTATGTAACGGGGCTCGGTGCTTTAGATCGTTTTCAACTTAATTTAGATGCCAATGAAACTGCCGAACAGCGTTACCTTCTCAATAATATTCCGATCAACAATCAGTGGAATTATACGGTAGGTGCGGTGTACAAAAAGTTTTTGGATAATGGTTTTATGACTTTTGTTTTGAGTCGGAATATGCTCAACAATGATATTTTTAAACATATTGATAATGATGAAAGTAAGGACCGAACGATAGATTACAATTCTCAGGAGAGTGAAAATAAGTTTCGTTTTGAGCACAGTTTACGTTTTGAGAATGGCTACAAGCTGAGTTATGGTACAGGATACCAATATGTGCGCTATTACAACAGCAGTCAGGTTTTTGCAGTGGTGAATGGTTTGGCAACGCCCATTACTTACGAAACTGAGCTATATTTTAGCCGTTATGCGGCTTTTGCCCAATTGAGTAAAGGCTTTTGGAGTGATCGTTTGACCCTATCGGCTGGGCTTAGATTTGATGGTAGCGACTATTCTTCCAATATGGCCAATCCACTTCCACAAGCTTCGCCACGTTTTTCAGCTTCCTTTGCCATTACAGAAAATCTTTTTCTCAATGCCAATACAGGTTTGTATTATCAGTTGCCGGCTTATACGGCAATGGGTTATCAGGAAAATGATATTTTGGTCAATCAAGATCGCTTGGAATATATCAGAACTTTTCATGTTGTAGGGGGCTTGGAATACAATCTTCCTACGGCAACAAAGATTAGCGTAGAGGGATACTACAAACGTTATAGCAACTATCCATTTTTACTAAATGAACAAATTGCGCTGGCTAATTTTGGAGCTGATTTTGGGGTGGTGGGTAATGCTCCTGCTGATGCTAGCGGGGAAGGTAGAACCTATGGTTTGGAGTTTTTGTTGCAACAACGACAATACAAAGGCTTTTTTGGAATTTTGGCTTATACCTTGGGTTGGTCTGAATTTCAAGATCCTAATGGAACTTACCTCCCTTCGGCTTGGGATAGTCGTCATATTGTCAATGCTGCGGTTGGTAAAAACTTTAAGGTCGTCAACTCTGCTACTCGAGAGGCAAAGAATAAGCGCCGAGAGGCTAAGGGTAAAGATCCTGTTGGTCGAAAACTCATTAACCAAACCCTGCAGTTGGGCGCAAATTTTAGACTACAAACAGGGCTACCTTTTACCCCCTTCAACGATAGCCTTTCTGCTCTTACCACCAACTGGAATGCTTTTGGTCAGGGACTTAGAGACTATGATCGCCTCAACGCAGAACGTACCAACTTGTTTTATGGGGTAGATTTTCGAATTGATTACAAATGGTTTTTTGACAATTGGAGTTTGAACCTCTTCTTTGATTTACAAAACTTCCCAACACAAGCTGCGGTAGTTCCTGTTTTAATTTTAGATCAGGGTGAAAGTGGGGAAGATCCTATAATTGTCAACAATCCAGGACAACCCAATGAGTCTTATCAACTTCGGCAGATTAGCAACACCCTCTCTGTTAGTGTTCCCTCCATTGGGATTATTATACAGTACTAAGTGTAACTTCTAGAGAAAACTTTATTATAACAAAGGTATAAAACCGTACATAAATTGAATTTCAATCTATTTTGCTGAATCCTATGCCAAGGGCATCCCCTGGGAAAGGATGCAGCTTGCGCAGTTTGATTGAAAATTAACCCCTTAAGGGGTGATTTTCCTGACCTACGCAAGCCGTTGCCTTTAGGCTTCGAAAATATGTACGGTTTTATAAACAGAGGTTGTCAAAAATTGGGCAACCTCTTTTTTTTCAAAAAAAAACAAGTTCTTGCTTACTTTTTCAGTTTTTGAGGGATAAAGGAATGAATTGTGGGATAAATTTGTATTATGTGTGTCTGATTTACTGCCTTAGTACAGGAATATAATGCACCCATTCCATATAAAACATATTAACATTTTTAATACACTAATCTTATGAAAAGTACAAAATTTATAGCATTGCTGTTTTTGCTTTTGTTTAGCTCTACAGCCTTTGCGCAGATCAAATTTCAAAAATTCAATTGGAAAAAGTTAAGCAAAAAATCTAAACGCAGTGGCCAACTAGTGATGATTGACATGACCGCAAGTTGGTGTGGTTGGTGCAAGTATATGGATAAGAATATTTTCAGCTTAGAAGAAGTTGGAGATTACTACAATAAAAACTTTATTCCCACCAAACTCGATGGAGAAACAGAGGAAGGAAAGGTCTATGTTGAAAAATACGAAATTGAGGGCTATCCTACCATCTTATTTTTAGACCATGAAGGTAATTTGGTACATCGAATTGGTGGTGCTATCCAAGATCCAGATGAATTTATTGCACAGGGGGAAACTGCCCTGCAAGTGCTAGAAATTAAAGGGAAAGACTTTAAAAAATTGAGTGATAAGGAGCTGACTGAAGCCATTATTACCATGGTAGATAATGAAATGGATTACAAAGCCGCTTATCAAGAGCTTAAAAGCCGCCCAATTGCATTAAGCAACGACGAAGCTCTAGCTATCAGTCTTTATCTAGTGACCAAAGCAGATGAAGATGCCGTAAAATTTGTCAAAAGCAATGAAGCTGCCTTTGAAGAAGCAGTAGGGGAGGACATGATGCAGGATACCTACAAAGATTTGGGTATTGATAGAAGCTTGGATTATATCATCGAGCGTACCTTGAATGAGCAATCGGTAGATTTTGATGATATTTATGTGGAGGTCAAACGTATCTTCAAAAAAGCAGGGGTAAATGATGAAAATGTGGAATCTGATGTTTGCTTTTTCCTGATGAAGTTTTACAAAGAGTTTGACATGAATGAAAGCTATGTGCGAGCAGTCATCACCTTGGAGTCAAAAGTGCTACGCCTAGAGGAAATGAACGAAGAAACTGCGGAATCCTACTACATGCTTGCAGCGATTGTATACCAAAAAACCTCTGCTAAAAAGGATTATGAGTTGGCACTAAAATGGGCTAAAATAGCAGAAAAGCATATCCAAACCGCAGAGCTTTACGAGCTAATGGCACTTATCTGTGGAGAGTTGGGCGATGCAGACGCTGCTACACGTTATGATAAATTGAAGCGTGATCACGATTAAGCTGCTTTCAATGCAAATACCCTAGACCAAGAAACCCAAAGACAAGACGTATATCATCTAGTCTTTGGGTCTTTTAGTCTAAAGGGCTCTGCTACTTAGTTGATTTAAAGCTACTTAGTTGTGTTGCCATCACTGGGGTAATTTTAAGGGATAATTCATATTGATTTTGTTTTCTCAAGAAAGGATGAATAGAGCCTAAACTCTGTATTTCGAGTTGAGCATCCGCTAACTTGTATTAAAGTTTCTCTCAAACATGATTTTTTTGTAAATTTGCTTGTCTTTGGTTGCTGCACTTCAAGCAGCGTATGTGTTTAGCGTAATTCTTGACTTTTTAGAAGTCTTTAGGCTTCAAAAAAGTTGAGCTGCGCAAGTCGTAGCCTTCAGGCTTCGCTAAATACCATATTCGTATACTGAAGCCTAAAGGCTTCCTGCGCTAAACACATACCAAGCAGATGCCTGGAGTTGCAACCATGTTTTAACCTACAAAAAATAGCCGATATGAATTTACACAAATTACTAATGTTGTTAGGGCTAGCCTTGCTTTGTAATAGCCTACTTCAAGCACAGGAGAAGGATCTACCCATAGACCCTAGCCGTTCTTCTGCAGCGGAAT
>CAZOLU010000164.1:0-5292 GCA_964580485.1 uncultured Saprospiraceae bacterium
ATCATGCCAGCTCGCCTTCAGGGCTACTCCATAAAAGCTATATTAAAAAACTTTCAGGACACTGTAATAAAAAGGCCGTACCAATATATAAATGTACAACACTTTGTTAATGTTTACTATAAAACCGAAGAGCAATTAAGATTTATTGAGTTTTAGGAAATGTTGAACTTGGATAGTTACTATAAAACAAAGGTTACAACAGAACAGCAAAGCTTATCCCCCAAAATATATACTCTGCTAGAGTACCAAAATTAAAACCAAAGACCCAATAAATTCAACCATTTAACCAATTAAGCGAGCTATCCATCGCCTTTTTCAATTAAATTTGATAATATTACAGTTGCTAATAGTCTCTGAAATTTCTAATTTTAGTCTGTTGAGTTTTTGTAAATAATTGAATATCAGCTTAATGTGTTTAGGTTGTTTATTGAGGTTTGTAAGTTGTTGATATTCAGTTGTTAAGACCTAAGTTTCTTTGGGGCTTGAAAAACTCAAGAGATGGTTATCTATTAAGTAAGCATGGCAAAGAAGAAGACCAACAAAAAGCAGCCTACCTCTGGCTCAACTAAAAAACAGTCGATTAAAAAGACTAAAGTAGGAGCTTCCTATCAAAATAATTATGATGGGCATTTAGCCGTAGTTTTTGCTTTGACGGATGCTGATCAAGATGCACTGCTGTCCGAAATTCAAAGCTTTGTACAGAGCTGGAAGTCCTCCTGTAGCTTTTATTTTGCTCCTACAAGTAGCTATCAAGGTAATCTTGAGGAGTTAGGGAAAGGAATAGCAGCATTAGGCAATGAACAACTAAATGTTGTTGTAGCCCCGTCTACCTTCAACAATCGATCAGCGGCCTTGAAATGGGGGGTGGCCAATGCTCAGGGAGATCATATCCTTGTGGCTGATGAGCATTTGGGTATTTCTTTACTCAACCTTTGCGACTGGGTAGATCAGGCCGAAGGGCATAGCCTCCCTTCAACTGCTATCTGGACTGCCTCTCGCCGACATCCCGACTCCAAGCCTACAACAAAAGTGAAAGCTAATTTAGTCCCAGCTGCTTTTTATAATGCAGGGGTTCAGCTTTTTACCTCTTTGAATTTGCGAGATACCCAAAGCCATTTTATGCTTTGGCCAGTAGACTTAGCCCAAGCTTTGTATGCCAGTAGTCCAGTAGCTAATGACCTAGACATGCTCTATCAGGCCGATTTGCATGACTTGGAAGTGCAAGAGCAGCCAGTCACCTGGCAGCATCCCACCAACTATAAAGCCAATGCACCTGAATTTTTCAAAAAACTATTGGGCCTATTCAAAACACGCTGGCTCAATCGGTTCGCCTTTTTCTTCCTACAACCCTTCAAAGAAGCCAAGCTAGAAAGTTTAGCTCAGAAAGAGTCCCCTTTTTTCCGTATGGCTTTTGCTTTGGGCTCCATACTGCTTTTTATACTTATGTGTGTATTGAGCTTTGATTATGGAATTACAGGAGATGAGGTACTGCAAAAGGAGTATGGAGATAATGTGCTAGCATATTTTGAGACCAATGGTAAGGATCGGGGCTTTATGCAGCAAAATAATGTACACTACTACGGAGGACTTTTTGACTATACGGCCTCTTGGTGCAATAAGCATATTGGGGGGGGGGATGAATACGATATGCGGCATTTGCTCAATGCAATTTTTGGTTTTTTGGCAATTCTCTTTGCAGGGCGTATCGGTCGGTTGGTGTCAGGCAGTTGGCGAGTAGCTTTGCTTACCCTTTTATTCTTGGCCTTATCTCCTCGCTTTTTTGGGCATTGTATGAACAACCCCAAAGATATTCCCTTTGCTACAGGCTATTTGATTGGTATTTACTATATGCTTCATATTGCCAAACAGCTGCCTAGGGTGAGTTGGAAAGCGATCCTTATGACTATTGTAGGCATGTGTATTACCATCAATATGCGTTCGGGGGGTATTTTGTTAATCCCTTACCTAGGAGTATTTATGGCTGGAGCTGTGTTGTTCCGTCCAGAATTACGTCCAGTTTTATTTAAGGTAAAGCTGATGCCACTTTTACGAATGCTTGCGCTCTTTGTGGGAATTGTGCTCATGGGCTACTGGTCTGGGACTTGGTTTTGGCCCTATGCGCAAGAGGATATTCTCAATCACCCGTTTGAGTCGTTGCGGGAAATGACCAACTTTGCAACAGGAATCCGGATGCTGTGGAATGGAGAGCACCTCTGGTCTGATCAGTTGCCCTGGTATTATATCCCTCAATGGTTAATTATTTCCTCTCCTATTGTGGTGTTACTCGGACTTCCTTTGCTAGGGGGCTTTTTCCTACACAAAACCTATAAAAAACGTTGGTTGACTCTAGGTTTGGCTTTATTTACTGCCGTTTTTCCATTGGCTTATGCCATATACAAAGGGTCTTCACTGTATGATGGAATGCGACACTTTTTGTTTATTTACCCACTCTTGGTCTTTGCCGCAGCTTTTGGCTGGGTAATTTTAGCAGATCTCCTCAAGCATAAAGTAGCTAAGATCATTATTGCAGTAGCTATTGCTGGAATGCTAATACTTCCTATGCGTTGGATGGTCGTTAGTCACCCATATCAGTACACCTATTTTAATGAATTTTTTGGGGGAATTAAAGCCGCTTATGGTTATTATGAAACCGACTATTGGATGACCTGCATGCGTCGTCTTTCAGATTGGGTTATTGAAAATGAGCCTAAGGTTAAGGCTGGAGAAAAGGTGGTAGTAGCTACCAATTGCCACAAACCCGTAGCACATTACTTTAAGGATTACCCCAATGTAAAAGTAGAGTACGTGCGTTACCATCAACGGGTGAGAACCTCCTACGACTACCTGCTATCCTACTCTCGATTCATTAGTCATGGCTTTATTCAGTCGGGAGCTTGGCCTCCTGGTAATGTAGTTTATCTAGAATCTGTAGATGGAGTGCCACTAGGAGCAGTAACAAAAAATGAATCTGGAAACAAAGATGGTGCAGCAGCACAAGCCGCTTTCAAAAAAGGTGATTTTGCCAAAGCCGTAGAGCACCTAGATGAGGTACTTGCCAAAGATCCTAAAAACGAAAGTGCCATGCTGCTTTCTGCACAAGCCTGTGTGCAAATCCGACAGTTTGATAAGATGAAAGAGATCTTGGATCAAATGCACAACTTAGCCGATGACTATGTCAATGGCTTGGGCGTTCGAGGCCTCTACTATGTCAATACTGGAAAAGTAGACAGTGCCAAAATTGTCTTTAACCGAGCCGTAGAACTCAACTACAAGTATACGTTTGGGTATTATTATCTAGCAAGTATCGCTGCACAAAACGATAAAAACCTCCCCTTGGCGATCGACTACCTCTTGAAATTTGATGAATATGGAGGCCAGCCAGCCCAAGGGTACAATTTTGCCTTACAATGCGCCAAACAGCAAGGATCTCGTTTGCATGAACTCTATTTCCAGGCCAAGCTCCTTGCCTCACAAGGCAAGCACAGCGAAGCATTCCAGTTGGGCAATCAATGTCTAGGCATCGACCCCGACTTTGAACCTGCCAAGAAAATGGTAGATCAATACAAGGCTGCTAATGAGCGAGCCGATAAAGAGAAGAAGATGCAAGAAAAGATGAATCGACGCTGATGCTAATTGCCTTTAGGCAAGCTTTTGACTTTTAAAGGTTTATACTTTTTATAGATACGCCATAAATCTGCGGGAACTTTGAGAAAGGTTCCCGCACTGATTTTAGAGCCACCCACTTCAATCCAACGCTCCAAAGGTACTTCAATGGCCACTCGTTGTACATCAGTACCTCCATTCAGTTTGCCCAAGCGAGCAAAAAGCTCTACATCAAAAAACCATTTACTTACAAAAGGCTGTTCAAAAAGTGAGGGAACAATTTTGGCATCAAAAAGCTTGGCTCCGCATTGAGTATCATAGACTGAAATACCCAACATGAGCGAAACGACCGTAGCAAAAATACGGCCTAGGTAGTGGCGGCGTGGTTTGCGATCAATTCGACTGCCCAAACGCCTTACCCTAGAGCCTGCGGCCATGACATATTCTGGCCGCTTTTGAATGTTATGAATAAGCAGTTGGAGTTGGGAAAGTGGTGTGGCAAGATCTGCATCCAAAAAGCCTACATAAGCAAAGTCCTTCCATCCCAAAACCTGAAGCATCCCCTGACGTACCGCCTCTGCCTTACCCCCATTCTGCGGAAGATCAATCGCTTGTACTTGATTGGGCCATTGTTGCGCAAAGTTTTGTATCAAAGAGAGGGTGTTGTCTTTACTCCCATCATTGATAAAGGCAAAACAAATATGATCCTGCTCTTGGAGATAAGCCTCAAAAGCAGCCAAATCTAGGCGTTTTTCCTCATTGTAACAGGGAATTACGATGCAGACTTGGGGTAGCATATAACATAGTTTGATAAGCCAGGGATTTTAAGTCCTAGCATTCTAAAGAATTGACTAAATCGGAAGTCGGTCACTAAAATATTCTTGAGCAAATTGGTTTTCCCCTTACCTCCAGTCCACTCGACCAGTCCTGTACTATCTTCCTTTTCAATTTCAAGCTTATCCTTTCTTTTCTCTTGCCTTCTTTCTCGCCACACCTGGAGCTGACGAGGAATCAAAAGACTAGTGAAAAAATAGCCAATTTCTTTTACTTCTAAACCTGCTGTTTCCACTGCTTCTCGAAGCGATGCATTGGTATATCTACGATAATGCAATAAAAAGCGATCATGCGAGCAAAAAAGGGATTGAAAGGCAGGAACGGTGATCACAAAACAAGTGTTGGGCGTAATCATTGGGAAGCTAAGCAACCATTCTAAAAAATCAATGTCCTTTTCAATATGTTCAATAACGTCCATTAAAAACAACAAATCTACCTCCTCTTTCGACTGAATGTCCTCTACATTCACAAAAAGCTCAATCCGATCATTGGGAAGCTGTTGGCTGTATTCCTCAATCAACTCAGGAGTAAACTCAATATCTACGGCTGAAAATCGACTATCTGGCAAGTCTTTGGAGAGCGTTTCTACAAAAAAAGTATCTCCACAACCTACATCCCATACATTTTTGATAGGTCGGTCTTTAAATGTTTTTCGGATAAGACTCAGCATCACCTGATAACGTGCAAGTTCCCAAGGATGTCGGTAATTCCCCTTTCGGTTTTTAGCTTCTAATAAATCCATTTTCGTTATTTTTAAAGACTTCAACCACAAAGCTATTAAAATTTTGAAATATACTGGCTATGAGTAGACGCAATTTAGAAAAAAGCCTATCTTCGTATAGAAATATTTTTCAC
>CAZOLU010000164.1:5302-8195 GCA_964580485.1 uncultured Saprospiraceae bacterium
CCAATATTTTCATTAAAATAACGAATATCATGAAATTATACGTGCCCACCGAAATCCTACGAGTATTCAAAAACCTTTACCCCGAAGTAGATATCAATACGGTGGAATGGAGCTGGGAAGTTCCTGGCAAAATCTATGAAGCAGAGTTTTATCTTGGAGATCAGGAGTTTGAGGTAGAAATTACAGTAACTGGAGAACACCTCCTCACCGAAACCTCCATCAAGTATGCACTGCCTTCTTCTGTACGAAATACCGTTAATAAAAAATACCCCGATCACCGAATTGAATCAAGTACTTTGGTGGTATACGGAAATGGAGATATTTTTTATGAATTAGATTTACATTCTGCTAAAGAAGACAAGGAATTTGAAGTACTCATTCGGGAAGATGGGATGTTTTGGCTAGAAGGAACAGATCTTTAAATTAGCCCTGGTATTAGAAATTTCCTATCCACCTTCAAAGAAGTACTAGCCCCATGAATATTGACGAATTAGAAACAAAAGTAAAAGCCAAGGAAGATCTCAAAGGATTAGACCTAGAAAAAGCAAAGCTCAAAGGAGCCAACCTTCGAAAAGCAGAACTCCCAGAAGCTAATTTAGATCGTGCCGATTTGCGGAATACCGACCTTAGGCAGGCCAATCTTCGAAAAGCCAGCTTGGAGCGAGCGGAGCTTCGCCAAGCCGAACTCCGCCAGGCGGATCTCCGAAAAGCCAACCTCAATGAGGCGATTTTGGATAAAGCAGATTTTCGAGATACCGACCTAGAAGCTGCCACGCTGGAAAAAACCGAAGGTAAAGATGTTGATTTTAAAGGGGCGAAATTAGAGCGTGTAGAGGCCTCTAAGGCAGAACTCCTAGCCTGCAATTTTCGGGATGCAGATCTCGATTATATTGTTTTTGAAGATGCTGAACTTAGTGGTTCTAATTTTCGAGAGGCTAAAATTCGTTCGTCTAAACTTGAAAGAGCAGTGTTGAAGGATTGTAATTTTCAAGATGCAGACTTTCGCAAATCAGAACTTGCCAGAGCCGACTTTAGTGGCTCGAATATGACTGGTGTAGATCTGCGTGGGGCAGATGTCTCATTTGCAGTTTTTGTGGGGGTGACTGGACTAACAGAAGAACAAATGACTGAAATTAAGGAGGGGGGAGGAGTTTTGGAGTAGCTATTCCCTATCCAATTGCTGCTTCATCCACTGAAGAAAGGCCCTTAAATTGGCTTGAGAGATGGTATGTGCATCTTGGTAGCTGTTGAAGGTCGTTGAAATTTGGAGCTGATCTAAGCGTTTTTTCACTTCAAGTGCATATTTGTATTGGAGTACCTGATCCATGGTACCGTGGGCAAGATATACCCTTAGATGCTCATAATCTTTTGCTGAGTGTAGTTCTTGGCTACTCCCTTTCATCAATTTACCACTAAAAGCGGCAATCCCCGCAAGCCGATCTGGTTGACTCAAGGCCACCGAAAAAGACAGCATCGCCCCTTGACTAAAGCCCATGAGGTACACCCTTTTGGGATCTACTCCGTGTTTTTCGATGAGATAATCCACAAACTGAAGCAGTTGTGCTTGAGCCTCTAAAGCTTCCTTTGGATCTGCAATGGGTTCTTCTGCACCCGAGAAATCCATCTGAAACCAAGAGTAGCCATTAGCGTAGGGCTTAGGAGCTCTTGGGGCAACCACCATCATGCGTTGATCGATCATTGGAGCCAAACTAAAAAGATCTTTTTCATTAGACCCCAGCCCATGTAGTAAGATTAAAACAGGAGTCTGCTCGGTTTCGACTTTGGGTAACTGAACCAGATACTCCAAAGGGGATATGGGCGTAGTTTGGGCACAGCTATTGAGCCCCAGCATCAAGATTCCCAGTATAATAATAAAGCAATAACGCATAGATAAAGTTATTTGAGTGTAACTATTTAGCCACCAAAATTGCCGAACCCTATGCCAAGGGTCCCAAGGAGAAAGGGAACGGCTTGGGTAACCCGAGCTGCTAGGATCCTTTCGCTTCGCTCAGCTCCTTCTTTTTTGAAGGAGCGAAGTATCCTGCAGCTTGAAATTTTCGGATCCTTTCCCGAAGGGCTCAGTCTTCTTTTTTGCAAAAAAGAGGGCTGAGAGGATCGAAAATTGCTAAAAACCTAGCCCTAGCCTTTCTCCGAAGGAGTTGAAGAAGGCTTGGGACTCAGAAAATAGGCTAAATAGTTACGTTTGAGCTTACATGAAATGCAAAAGTAAGGCAATTCTTTTAGAAAAAAAAGTCCTGATCCCCCAAAGAGCATCAGGACTAAAATGAACCAGAACAGGATTTCTTAGGCAGCAGCCTTTGTTTTGTTTTTCAGGTATTTCACCAACCCGTAAATCACTTTGGAGGCATCCACTGCCTTTTTCTCCAAAACGTTGATCTCACTTAGATCTAAGACTTCTAGCTGTGCCGCCATTGCAATCATTGCTCGACATTTAACGAGGTTGTCTTTCGCATAACCCAAGTATTTGATTAACTCCGCATCGTTGTAGCGTTCATAGCCTTCAGCAATTTGCATCGCTGCTTTGCAGCTAACCTCTAACAATTGCTCTTTAAACCACTGTTGTTCGCTGTTTTGCAGTGCTTTTTGAGTTGCAATAACCAATTCTTCTGTCTTTTGCCAAGGAAGTGTTTCAAAAAATGATTTGTAAGCCATAATAATTAAAAATTTAATAGGGTGAAAAATGTACCAGGGTTCAAAGTATTTATGCTGAACCCTCGTATGTACATGATAGGACTATTGTCCAGTAAAAAATAGAAAATAATTTAAAATTGAATGATGAACTAAGTGAGTGGGCGTAATTATTTATAGGAAGAATTCATTAGATTTTTTGATGTTAATCAAGGCATGAACGTAGTGAACTGGGCTAGCTTGT
>CAZOLU010000165.1:0-1028 GCA_964580485.1 uncultured Saprospiraceae bacterium
TAAGTAAAACAATAATTCTATTTTTTTATATTTTAAGGGTGCGGAATGTCGGCTAAACAGATAGATTTTACTTTATAGGGTGTAGCCCCATGCTCCTCTTAACATGCGCTAGACACATACGCTTGATCTACATCTGTATTACCTCAGCGCAAAATAATACGAATCTATTTTGGAACAAAAAGACATGGTTGAATGAAAATTATAAAAGCTTTTGGGTTGCTTATGTTTTTGATAATCATTGGTTTGGGGAGTTGTAAGATGGTGGGTGTTGGAACTCAAAAACAAAAAAAACAGACCTTTACCGACCCTCGAGATGGGGAAGTCTATCCACTTATTAGCATCGGCACCCAAACCTGGTTTGCAGAAAACCTGCGCTATAAGACCGAAGGCTCCATTTACAATAGCAATAATCCTAATCCCAAATATGGTAGACTCTATACCTGGGAGGATGCTCTAACTGCTTGTCCAGAAGGTTGGCACCTCCCCACAGACCGAGAGTGGACTATTTTAGAGCTTGCCCTAGGAATGCCTGTAGAAGAAGTTGGCCGCATCGGCTGGTGCACTATAAATGGCCATTTAAAATCAACAAGGGGTTGGGCAGAGGATGGTCATGGTGACAATAGCCTAGGATTCAATGCATATCCAGCAGGTACTTATAGTGAAGGAGAATACCATGCCTTAGGGGAATGTGCCTACTTTTGGTCGGCTACAACAAATTATGACGAAAGTGCTTGGTATCGTTATCTTTTTCATGATAATAACCAACTAGGACGTTTTGATCCGCCTAAATCAATGGCCTACTCCTGTCGTTGTTTAAAGGATGAGTAGATTTGAAAAACCAATAGAAAATTGTATTTTCAGCAACTCAATCATTGAGATCGCCAAAATACAATACTTCATGAAAAAGCTTAATACCCAAATCGTCCGTTCCTATTTCCCGGCCTTAGCCAAGGATATTATCTTTATGGATAATGCTGGGGGTTCCCAAATCCTTCAACCCGTTATAGACAAAGTGCAGGAGTATTGGG
>CAZOLU010000165.1:1038-2429 GCA_964580485.1 uncultured Saprospiraceae bacterium
TTGGGTAGAAGCTAATGTACAACATGGGGCAACTTACAGCATTTCACAAAAAGCAAAACAAATGCTAGCAGAGGGTAAATCCGCCATGGCGACCCTGCTCAACGCTCAATCTCCTAATGAGCTGGTGATGGGAGGATCTGCAAGTCTGCTAATCAAACTCTTAGCCGAAAGCTATGGACGTATCCTAAAAGCAGGAGATGAAATCATTGTCAGTGCCGCAGATCACGAAGCCAATGTTTCTCCCTGGAGCAGTTTAGAACGCCTAGGCATCACCGTCAAAGTCTGGAATTTTCGGAAGGATAATTTTTTATTGGATCCTGATGATCTAGATCCTCTGTTGAGCCCAAGAACCAAGATTGTAGCCTGCTGTCATTGTTCCAACGTCTTGGGGAGCATCAATCCCATCCGAAAAATTGCAGACAAAGTACATGCACATGCTGCCAAATTAGTGGTAGATGGAGTCGCCTATGCACCTCATCGCTTGGTAGATGTGCAAGCCTTAGATGCAGATTTTTATGTTTATAGTTTATACAAAACTTATGGGCCGCATTATGGGGTAATGTATGGAAAAAAAGAACTATGGGAACAGCTACCAGGCCTGAACCATTACTTTATCCAAGAAGATGATATCCCTTATAAAATGGAGCCAGGAGGTGAAAATTATGAGCTGGTCTATGGAATGACTGGACTCACCGACTACCTCAGAGCAATAGCCCTAGCGCATGGCGCCAAAGAAGGCGAGGATCTACGTAGCTACTGCCAAGAGGCCTTTGATCTTTTTACAGCCCATGAAACCCGCTTAACCGAAAAGCTGATGGACTTTTTAAGCAAGATTCCCAATGCCCGTATCATTGGAACACCATACACTTCGGCAGATCGGCGTGTTTCTACCATCGCCTTTGTGATAGATGGGATGAAAAGTGATGAAATTGTACAAAAAGTCGACCCACATGGTATCGGTATCCGCTATGGAGATTTCTATGCCAAAAAAGTAATTGCTAACCTCGGTTTGCAAAAACAAAATGGCGTAGTGCGCGTCAGTATGGTACATTACAACAACTTAGAAGAGGTAGATCGACTAATTTCAGTGCTTAAAGATATTATTTAACTAAGATCAAGGATCATCTTGCATGTGCTATAGGCTATGTGTAAGATGAGATATGATACATGATAGATGACCATGAACCGCATCCGCCCTACCGTATTTTGGCCAGCATTTGGACTTTTAGTCTTGGCGTTGAGCTTTAGCTTAATCAACCCCAAAGCCTTTTTGGAAAGCATGACTTGGCTCAACAGTGGGCTCTTGGCGAATTTTGGTTGGCTCTTTAGCCTATCGAGTCTGCTGATGGTTTTTGTTTGCTTGTTGGTCTGGTTTTCTCCTTTAGGGAAAA
>CAZOLU010000165.1:2439-8186 GCA_964580485.1 uncultured Saprospiraceae bacterium
GCGGGGAGGATGCCAAGCCCCTGTTGGGGCGCTGGCGTTGGTTTTCGATCACCCTTTGTACCACCATTGCCACAGGGATCTTATTTTGGGGAACTGCCGAACCCCTCTATCATCTAGGAGGGCCCCCAGCAAGCAGTGGCTTGGCCGCAGGCACACCCGAAGCCGCAGAATTTGCCATGTCTACCATGTACTTGCATTGGAGCATTACCCCC
Organism: uncultured Saprospiraceae bacterium; assembly: GCA_964580485.1. GTDB lineage: Bacteria > Bacteroidota > Bacteroidia > Chitinophagales > Saprospiraceae > Saprospira. The sequence continues at coordinate 2,652 of CAZOLU010000165.1, forward strand.
TATGCCATTTATACCCTCCCAACCCTGGCCTTTGCTCTGGCATTTTACAATCGAAAATCGCCTTTTAGCCTGGCTTCGATGCTCTTTCCCTATTTTAAAGGCTATCATAAAAACGACATCAATCCCCCAAAACATCTATCTTCCATAGTAGACGCACTTTGTCTGTTTGCTTTAGTAGCAGGGATGTCAGCTTCTTTAGGCGCTGGAATTTTGACCCTCGCCGGAGGGCTAGACGACCTGCTCGGCATCCCCAAAACCAATCTGAGCCTACTTTTGATTTGTGGAATTACCGTACTGGCCTTTATCATTTCAGCTTCAACGGGCTTGATGAAAGGCATCCGAATCCTTTCTACCATCAATATTTATGGTTTTATAGGTATTGCAATTTTTATTTTCTTATTAGGTCCTATTGGAGATGTTTTGGCAATTAGTGGAAAAGGACTACTCAATTATGCCAGCAGCTTTTTTGAGAAAAGTCTGTACAATATTGTACATCCCGAAGACAGTTGGTCCAACAGCTGGACAGTCTTTTATTGGGCCAATTGGATGGCTTGGGCACCGATTACTGCGATGTTTTTGGGTAGAATTGCCAAAGGCTATACCGTTCGTCAGGTCTTGCTTTTCAATTGGCTGATTCCCTCACTTTTCTCTATCCTCTGGATGTCTATTTTTAGTGGCACTGCGCTGACTTTTGAAATGCAGGAAACCGCAGCCTTGGCAGATAGTTTAAAGAATAATGGTGCAGAATCCGTTATTTATGCCATTATGAATCAATATCCACTGACCAAAGTGATTCCACTGATTTTTGTACTGATCGTTTTTCTTTCTTATGTCACGGCAGCCGATTCCAATACCGAAGCAATGGGAGGAATATCTTCCAAAGAAATTAGTGCAGAATATGCCTCCCCCCCCGTTACAATCAAAGTAATCTGGGGCATTTGCATTGGTGCTACCTCCTATATCATGGTCAGTGCTGCCGGCATTGATGGTATAAAAATGCTTTCCAACCTAGGGGGATTCCCCGCCCTGCTCTTACTAATCATGACCATGGTTGGGGTGATTTGGCTGGTCATCAAGAGTATAAGAGGCGAGCGATTGTAACAGCTCTACTAAAACTCCATATTTTCGAGCTTTGCCACTTTTTGCATCACCTTGTCACGCAAATCTACCTTGTAGTTCGCAAGATTTTGGGCAACTCCTTCGTCAAAGGCTCCGATGATTTCAGCAGCCAAAATACCCGCATTCTTAGCACCATCCAAAGCAACAGTTGCCACTGGGATGCCCCCCGGCATTTGCAAAATGGAAAGTACCGAATCCCAACCATCAATAGAGTTGCGGGATTTTACCGGTACACCAATTACTGGCAAAGTGGTCAAGGATGCAACCATACCTGGCAAATGAGCCGCCCCCCCGGCTCCTGCAATAATGACTTTCAGCCCACGCTCACGAGCCGATTCCGCATATTCAAGCATCCGATGAGGGGTGCGATGTGCCGATACTACGGTGACTTCAAAACTTACTCCAAGTGTTTTTAAGATTTCCGCAGCTTCCTGCATCACTGGCAGATCCGAATCACTGCCCATAATAACTCCGACTTGTGGGTTCATGTTGTTAGATTTATAGTAGTGTGATGATGAGTAGCGTGTATAGGGACGGTATTAGCGTCAAATTGCTCACTACTCTAAGTCTTAGGATATTTATTCTTATTTGGGGCACTACGCCTTTAGGCTTCGTCCGCTATGCTACACCCTTCGCTATTCGCTCAGCCAGCGCTCTCGTTCTGCTACGCCAACGAGAGTGCTGTCCAAGGGGTTTCGCAGCGCGGCGCCAAAATTAAGTCTAGCGTCTCACAGTCTGGTATCTCATAGTCTAGAGTCTCATAGTCTAAGCAATCACCTTCAATTTATTTTTTACCAAATTCGCTTTGCGAACCACTTCCTCGGGATCAGTATCCGTAATCGTTACATGGCCCATTTTGCGGAAAGGCTTGGTGACACTTTTGCCATACATGTGGAGGTGGATGCCACTTTCAGACAGCACCTCCTGCCAGCCCTCAAGTTTGGGTCGCCCCGTATAGCCCTCTGCACCAAGCAGATTGACCATCGCCGCAGGTGTACGCACCGCCGTATCGCCCAAGGGCAGATCAAAAATGGCACGTAAATGCTGCTCAAACTGCGAACTTACATTCCCTTCGATACTTTGATGACCGCTATTGTGTGGTCGCGGAGCGACCTCATTGACTAGCAAATTGCCTGCTTTGTCCAAGAATAGTTCCACCGCCAAAAGTCCTACCATATCTAGCTTTTTAATCAAACGTAAGGCCATTTGCTGTGCTGCTTCTGCCTGTTTGGGGGCGATTTGAGCTGGGCTAAATTGATATTCCACCAAATTAGCAGTGGGGTGGAAGACCATCTCCACAGGAGGGAAGGCTTTGACTTCGCCCGAAGGGCTTCGTGCTACAATGACCGCAATCTCTTTGTCGATATCAACCAGCTTTTCAAGCAGGCCTGGCGCATCGAAAGCTCGGCTCAGGTCATTTTTGCTGCGCAAAAGCTCTACCCCTCGACCGTCATAGCCATCCCTGCCTAGTTTATTCGCCGCAGGCAAAAAATCGGCATGAGCTTCGACCTCGGCTTTATTTTCTACCAAGATAAATTCGGCAGTAGGAAAGCCGTTGTCGAGATAAAACTGTTTTTGCAAGCGTTTGTCCTGAATCAACTCAATGACCTCGGGCTGGGGGTAGATTTTTTTGCCTTCATTGCGCAATTTTTTCAAAGCATCGGTATTTACCTTTTCGATTTCGATGCTAATAACATCACAGTGCATCCCAAATTCATAAACGGCATCAAAATCTTTGAGATCACCAGTTTCAAAGTGGTGGGCGAGGGGAGCGCAAGGGGCTTCCTTGCTAGGGTCGAGAATATGAATTTGCATATCATAATCAATGGCTGCTTGGATCAGCATTCGGCCCAATTGACCACCGCCCAAAATACCTAAGGTTGGAAACATGGCTGTGTAGTTTTTAAATGAGATTTTTCTTTAATCTTTAATCTTTAATCTGCGAATATTTGAGGTTGTGTGGCAGATTGTACGATAATTTAGAAAAAAAAGACAATGAAGACCATATTTATAAGATGTGTTCAATATCTATACAAATAAAATGTCCTCATTGCCAGAATTCAAAGATCGTTAAAAACGGTAAGAAATCCACAGGAAGTCAAAACTTTTTGTGTAAGAATTGCGGTAAATAATTTCAATCTGAGTACTTTTATCAAGGAACAGATCCGATCAGAGCTTGCTCGTTTAGATCGACGAACTACCAAGTTTTTAAAAAAGCTGAAATACGATTGGTATTTGCTTGAGATTTTTATCTTTTATTTCAATGAAGGATCACTATACATCTGACAACATAACCCCAATTTTAATTAGATCATATAAATACTGAAAATGGAATCTAACAAAGTCATTGATGCCTTAGTCGGAATCGCCTTAGGAGATGCCGTAGGCGTACCGTTCGAATTTAATTCTAGAGACAAGATGAAATCTAGACCAGCAAAAAAGATGATTGGTTATGGAACACATAATCAGCCCAAAGGGACCTGGTCTGATGATAGTTCTCTCACATTTTGTCTTGCAGAATCCCTACTTAAAGGATATGAGCTGAAAGATATCTCTAGTAATTTCATCAGATGGAAAAATGAGGCCTACTGGACAGCAAGAAATGAAGTTTTTGATATTGGTGTAACAACCTCTACAGCAATTGATCGACTGGAAGGGATTATAGAAAGGAATGAGCTGGAAGAGTTGAAACGCCAAAAATATTATGGTAATGAATATGATAATGGAAATGGCTCTCTTATGAGAATCATGCCAGTTTTATTTTTCATTAAGGGCTTGCCAATTCAAGAGCAATTTGAAATTGTGTGGGAAATTTCAGCATTAACCCATCGACATATTAGGGCAGCAATGAGTTGTATGATTTACCTGAAATTTGCGGAGAAACTGCTTGAAGGGCAAGAGAAAGAAAATGCTTATAGAGAAATGAGAACGGAGATCGCGGCTTTTTGGGAAGAGCTAGAATTTCCACAAGAGGAAAGATTACATTTTAAGAAACTGATTCAAGAAGATATCCGAAAAACTGCAATAGATGATCTCAAGTCAGGTGGATATGTAATTGAAGTACTTGAATCAAGTTTCTGGTTTTTCCTAATGAAAAAATCTTACAAAGAAACGATCCTATCGATCATTAACATTGGGCATGATACGGATACTTCAGCAGCGATTGCAGGTGGCTTAGCTGGTCTCTATTATGGTTTAAGTGGAATGCCTCAAACTTGGGTCACTTCAGTTGCGAGATTAGAAGATATTATTGATTTAGGAACAAAGCTCTTTGATAAATATCCCTCCTAAAGAGAGTTGTAAGCATAGCTGCTGTTTTTCTTTTGAGGCAGCAGGATCCGTACTCCTTTTTTATTTACAACAAGAACAGTTTGCTTTCTACTAGTCCAATACTACGGAAGGAGAAAAAGCTGACACCTAATGTTCATAAGACTTTCCGATAAGAGGTTAAGGTATGCTTTCAGATGAGTTCTCTTAAAAGATCGCCCTTAGAATCGTCTTTTTGCGAAAAAAAATGCAAATTTGTACAAGTTGCAGCAGCGATGTGTAGGGGTGACGACCAAAGGGAGGAAGACAGGGAAGGAACTGTACTGGCTGAGCGAATAGCGAACCCCGAAACGTAGCGTCCGCTGCCCTAAAAATAATTTTATTCATCCGACAAAAGTCTGATATACATGAGAAAGTACCAAGCTATACCCTCTGAGTTGTTTCAATTGAATCGGGAGCGTTTTATGGCGCAAATGAAGCCCAATGCTATCGCTATTTTTCAATCTGCGGATCTGCAAACGCGCAATGGGGATTGTTTTTTCCCTTTTCGTCAGAGTTCTGACTTGTTTTATTTTACGGGGATGGATCAGGAGGAAGTGGTGTTGGTGATGTATCCCAATTGTCCGAAAGGTAAGGAGTTTGAAACCGTGATTTTTACGAAGAAAACGAATGATTATATCAAGGTTTGGGAAGGCTATAAGTATACCAAGGAGGATGCTGCTCAGGTGTCTGGGGTAGATACGGTTATGTGGTTGGAGAATATGCCTTCGGTTTTGAATGAGATGATTCTTTTGGCAGATTATGTGTATGTGAATGGGAATGAGAATGATCGTGCTGCGGGGGAAGTGCCTTCTCGGGATACCCGTATTGCTAACGAATTGATGGTGAAATATCCTGGTCATGAGTTTTTGCGCGCCCAGCCTATAATGAAGCAGTTGCGTATGATTAAGTCGAAGCATGAGCTTGCAATTATGCAGGAGGCTTGTAATATCACTGAAAAGGCGTTTCGCCGGGTGTTGGCAACTACCAAGCCAGGGATGATGGAGTATGAAGTAGAGGCTGAGATTATTTATGAATTTACTCGGAATGGTGCTAGTGGGCATGCTTATTCTCCGATTGTGGCGAGTGGTCTGGCGGCTTGTATTTTGC
>CAZOLU010000166.1:0-7356 GCA_964580485.1 uncultured Saprospiraceae bacterium
AGATCGTGCCATTTATCGCCCTGGACAAATCGTGTACTTCAAAGGCTTGGTGATTCAAAGCTCTAGTGATGAAGATCCTAAGGTTGTTCCTAACTTTGAAACAGAGATAGTTTTTTATGATGCGAATGGACAGGAAGTTGCTAAACAAAAAGTAACCACCAATGAATTTGGGAGTTACCAAGGAAGTTTTACAGCCCCTAGTTCTGGACTTTTGGGTTCGATGCGCTTGTTGGATAAAAAAACCAATAATAGCAAATACTTTCGGGTAGAAGAATACAAACGCCCCAAGTTTGAAGTGAGCTTCCTTCCTGTTAAAGAATCCTTTCAATTGGAAAAAGAGGTAAAGATCAAAGGAGAAGCCAAAGCCTATGCCGGAAGTAATATTGATGGCGCTAAGGTACAATATCGAGTTGTACGCAGGGTGTCCTTCCCTTATTGGCGATATTGGTATTGGGGCTGGAATCCTTATACTCGCCAAGAACAAGAAATTGCCTTTGGAGAAACGAAGACGGATGAAAATGGGGTTTATGAAATTAAATTTAATGCCATTCCCGATAAATCTATTCCTAGAAAAAACAAACCTCAGTTCAACTACACTATCTATGCCGATGTAACAGATATTACAGGAGAAACCCATAGTAGCAGTACTAATATAAGTGTAGGCTATATTGGGTTGCAGGCAGATGTACGTGTAGGAGAACGCCTTTTGCAAGAGGAAACGAAGGCATTGGATCTGATTACCAAAAACCTCAATGGTCAATTTGAAGCTGCTAAAGGAAAAATCAAAATTGAACAGTTGCAAACACCCTCTAGCATCTACATCAATCGCAAATGGAGCCGACCAGATTATTTTCTAATAAAGGAAGCAAGCTTTAAGAAGGATTTCCCTCAGTATGCTTATAAACAGGAAGATTTACAACAAAATTGGAAGGTAGTAAAGACCGTTTTAGATGTCAATTTTGATAGCAAGCAATCCCCAAAACTGGAATTGAAAGATATCAAAAACTGGGCAACGGGGGCGTATAAACTCACTATGAGCACTAAAGACCGCTTTGGAAATGACATTGAGGTGATTAAATTCTTTGAATTGTACAGCAATCAAAGTAATAAAGTTACCCTCAACCAAGCACTCTTTTTGGCAGAAAAAACGCTCAAAGGAGAGCCTGGCGATGAGCTAAGCGTAGATTTTGGGTCTTTCAACCCTGATGCTTATATCCTTTTTGAGGTAGAACATGAGGGTGAGTTGGTACAGCGTGAGTGGCTACAGCCTAAGGGGCGCAAAAAAATCCAACTAAAGATTGAAGAAAAACATCGTGGTAATTTCCATTTTCAAATCGCTAGCTTGCAAAACAACCGCTTTTATAGTCAGGGTGGAACTGTTGTAGTGCCTTGGACCAACAAAGAGCTGACGATTGAATACGGTACCTTCCGAGATAAGCTAAAACCAGGACAAGAGGAAGAGTGGCAGATCAAAATCAGCGGTTCTCAAAAGGATAGAGTAGCCGCAGAGGTCTTGGCTGGGATGTATGATGCATCACTTGATGAATTTGCCAGCAACTCTTGGTATTTATCCCTCTATGGTAGTGGATATGCACAAAATCGTTGGAGAGCACATTATGGTTATGGAAGTTCTAGCTCAACCTCTATCATTAACCCAAACTGGAATACTAAGGTAAACTCGGCTGGTTCTCGTAGCTTAGTCAACCTCAACTGGCATGGATTTTCTTTCTATGATTGGGGATATCATTATAATTATTATGATTTAGATGAAGGTGTTCGTCCTGTGATGGCAGAAAAATCCCGATCAGAAGATGATCGTAAATCTGCTCCACCTCCGCCTCCACCAGCGCCTCAAATATATAACGAAAAATCAGATAAGGTCATGGCGGACGTTATTAACATTAGCGCAGACACCATGCTAGCACCTGTACTCAATGACCCAGAAGCAGCACCCACTGACTTTGGAGATGTGAAGGTACGGACCAACCTGAATGAGACGGTCTTCTTCTTCCCCAATTTACAAACCGATGAGGAAGGTAATGTGATTATCAAATTTACCATGAATGAAGCTCTGACGAGATGGAAATTCATGTTGTTGGCACATACCAAAGATTTGAAAATTGGTACAGGAACTAAAGAGGTCGTCACTCAAAAAGATTTGATGGTGATGCCCAATGCCCCTCGTTTCTTCCGCCAAAACGATGAGTTGTATTTTACGGCTAAAGTGAGTAATATGACGGAGGAAGTCATGAATGGTGATGCGGTTTTGCAGTTGTTTGATGCCATTAGCATGAAGCCTATTGATGCAGCGTTCCAAAACACCAAAGCCAACCTTAAATTTACGGCCAAGGGTAAACAATCAGCTCCATTAGTTTGGAAACTACAAGTTCCTGACGATTGGACCAACCCCATCAGCTATCGGGTCATTGCCAAAGCAGGCAACTTCTCAGATGGAGAAGAAAACAGCCTACCTGTTTTGAGCAACCGCATGTTGGTTACCGAAACGATGCCTCTACCCATCAGAGGTAGTCAGACCAAAACTTTTGAGTTTAAGCGTATGGCAGAAGTGAGCAAGTCGCCTTCTATGAAGCATCACAAATATACGCTAGAATTTACTCCTAATCCAGCTTGGTATGCGATACAGGCACTGCCCTACCTCATGGAGTACCCTTATGAATGTACGGAGCAGGTATTTTCTCGCTATTATGCCAATAGTTTGGCTTCGGAAGTAGCCAATTCGCACCCAAAGGTCAAAAAAGTCTTTGATGCTTGGAAAAATATTCAGCCAGAAGCCTTAGAGTCTAAGTTGACCAAAAACCAAGAGTTGAAATATGCCCTTTTGGAAGAAACTCCCTGGGTTTTGAATGCACAATCTGAAAAGCAACAAAAACAAAACTTGGGCATTCTTTTCGACCTCAACCGTATGGGTAATGAACTCGCACAGGCTCGGGATAAAATGGCAGATCGCCAGTTGGCAAATGGTGGTTTTTCTTGGTTCCCTGGTGGGCGCGACAACTGGTACATCACCCAATATATTGTAGAGGGGATGGGGCATTTGAACGAGCTAGGAGTTAAGGACATCAATGCCGATAAAAAGACCCAAAACATGGTGCACAAAGCACTAGACTACTGCGACCAGGAAATGGCTAGAATGTACAGTCGCCTTTTAGAAGCCGCTAAAAAAGCAGCTAAAGAGCAGAAAGACATGACGGAGGAAAAGTATTTAGCGATGGATCACCTCAATCAGATCGCTATTCACTACCTCTATGCTCGTAGCTTCTTTTTGGATCAGAAAGTAGATAATAAAACCACTCGAAAAGCGATTGAATACTATGAGGGGCAGGCCGCCAAGTATTGGTTGAATAAGTCGGACTATATGCAAGGTTTGTTAGCTTTGAGTTTGCATAGAACAGCAAAGGATAAGGAAACTCCTGCCAAGATTGTACGTTCTCTCAAAGAAAGAGCCTTAAAGTCAGAGGAAATGGGGATGTACTGGAAATACCCACATGGCTACTATTGGTATCAATTGCCAATCGAGACCCATGCCTTAATGATTGAGGTATTTGACGAGGTGGCGAATGATGCTCAGGCCGTAGATGATTTGAAAACTTATCTACTTAAAGCTAAGCAGACTACGCACTGGAAAACCACCAAAGCGACGGCTGCGGCTTGCTATGCACTTTTGCGTAGAGGGGATAATTGGTTGATGGAAGATCAGGAAGTCAAGATCACCTTAGGCTCTGAAGTCTTAGACCAGTCGAAGATCGAAAAAGAAGCGGGTACTGGCTATTTCAAAACTACCTGGGAGGCGGATGAGATTAAGAATGAGATGGCCACTGTAAAAGTCGAGAATCCCAACAAGAATGTAGCTTGGGGCGCGGTCTACTGGCAGTATTTTGAGGATATGGATAAAATCACCCACTTTAAGGAGACTCCATTAAAAATCAATAAAAAGCTTTTTAAAGAAGTCCGTACGGATCGTGGGCCTGTTCTGCAAGCTGTTACCGACCAAAGCACCCTAAAGCCTGGAGATCTAGTTAAGGTGCGTATCGAGCTGAGTGTTGATCGAGATATGGAGTATGTGCACATGAAAGATCAACGGGCATCAGGTTTTGAGCCTACAAATGTGCTTTCTAGCTACAAATACCAAGGAGGCTTAGGCTATTATGAAAGTACTCGTGATGCTTCTACCAACTTCTTCTTCTCTTATCTGAGTAAAGGAACTTATGTGTTTGAATACCCCCTACGGGTAACGCATCAAGGAGATTTCAGCAATGGAATTACGACCATTCAGTGTATGTATGCGCCAGAGTTTACAAGTCATTCGGAGGGGATTCGGGTGCAGGTTGATTAATTTGGTGATTTGAAGATGTGATAATTTGGGAATTAAATCATGTGCCATGTGCCAAGAATCATTAAAGATCAGACCCGAAATTGATGTGATGATGTGGTGATTTGGTAATTAGGAAATTTGAACCCCGAAGGGCTCCGTGAAACGAAAATGAGATGATTTGATGATTACCTATTAGACGACAAAAAATTAACCGCAAAGTCGCGAAGAACGCTGAGTTTAGGCTCAGTACTTTTCGTGGCCTTGCGGTTTTTTATTGCTGATACCAAGCAGTGCTTAGAATTGGTATTTGAGGTCAAAATTATTCTTCATCCTGATTCATTTTTTTTAGGGGCGCCTCTAAAGAGGCCGCTACCTTTCACCCTTCGCAGTACTGCTCAGCCTAGATCGTTACACTCCTAGTCCAAGGGGTTACAGATCGCTTTGCCATTCTCCTCTTATCGTTTTTTAACTCCTAAAAAAATCATTTTCTTTCCTCTATTCTGGCGAAATGGAATAACTACCATCGCCATCAAAATCCGTAAAATTCAAAATGACCGTCCATTTCCCCGCTTGACCTGATTGAGATATGCTAGAAAAAGAATCATCTCCAACACTATTGGTTTCATTCGCCACCAGACCAAATCAAAGTTCAATTCTTCCCTAACCGCATCCCAAACTTTCTCGGAGGGTTCTTGATCGTAAAACTCCATAAAGCTTTGTTCCATCGATTCCCCATCAGTTTGGGCTTGATGCGCTTCCAATTCACCTCCGATAGACTCCCATAAGTTGGGCGAGTTCACCTCATCCAAAAAATCATCGAAACTATCTTTTATATGTTTTTTGTCCTTATCCATAGAGTTCCTTGATTGATTCTTTAAGTAATGTTCTTGCTCTATGCAATTGTGATTTGGAAGTTCCTTCGGTAATGCCTAGAGAATCTGCAATTTCCTTATGCCCATAGCCTTTTATGGCATAGATTTTCAATACCATAGCAGCTTTAGACGGCAATTCATTGATTAAACTAACTACCTCTTTAGAACTTAACCCAAGATTTGTCAAACAAAATATTCTCATTCGATTCATAATCATGATTCAAAATTGGAACAATGACATCCTTCTCTCTTTTCTTTTTGTGTCTAATTTAATTCTAATTGTTATGAAATTTTTGAAAAATTTTGCTGCGCCTTTGTTGATATTTAGTGTTTTGTTCTTTTCAATGACTTCTTGTAAAAAGGAGTATGCTCAATACAATGATGGAGAAGTGGTAGAAGATAGTTTTACAGGAACTGTTGATGTCACTTCTACTGGTACTAATCCTGCTGGCGACTTTGAAGGCGATGGGAATTCCGGAACCTACTCTTTTGCTTGGGAAAACAGCAAGAGAAGAGCGCATCTTAACTTTGACATCACTTCTCCTTCAGGCTCAGTTCAAATGATATTGAATGATGCTCGTGGGAATGAGGTTTTGAACCAAACGATCACTGGAGGAAATTCAGCAGATACCTATTCTGGCCTTTCAGAAGAAGGTGTATCGGGCATGTGGTTGGTTACGGTTGTACTAAGCAATTTTGATGGTGATGGTAGCTACTCTTTAGAACCAAGAGATTAAGAGCAAGATCTTAGATCATGGAGCTTGGATTTGTTTTGGAAGAGGCTGTCTAAAAAGGCAGTCTCTTTTTATTATTATTAAAGCAAATCCCCAAAGGCTCCATTCATCTGTTGCAAAAATGAACGGAGAATTTGTTTGATTCGACTGACAGATAAAAAACCCCATCATTCCAGTAGTTGGAATAGGATACATGCTTTTCTTGCAACTATATATAGCATAAAACTCTACTTACAACAACTTTAGGTAGCTAGTTTTTCTAGTATATAATTTTTTCTGCCAATCGATATAAGCGTGTAGCTAAATAATTGGGCCACCTACGTCTGGGATGAAGATCTAAGTGCTTTGCATATTGAATTGCCCTGCTTACATGAGGGACAAATAGCATAGGGTCGTATTTAGCCTCATTGAATCCACCCAAACGCTTTGACAAAAACTTCTTGCTGTACGTTTTATTTTGGCTCTGCTTTCGGTTAGCCAATAAATCCTCCTGCGCTTTCAACTCCCAAGCACTGATATCCTCGTAATGGAGGATCAACCACAGTTCAAAAGCAGGGTTGGAAAGTCCTAAATAATAGCCCTTTTTCTGATGACACTTTTGGGCAACCGTTCGGATAGTTTGAACTGTCCAAGATTGAAAATCTCGATCAATGACCATCCACAATTCATCCTCCTCATCTAAATGGTATTCTAATGCAAATTCATCTAGTTGTTTTAGGACATCCTCAGGACTTGAACGATCATCTAACTTTTCGAGAATTTTTACATGAACATTAGAAGACTCATACACTTCAGCTAATTTTTCAAAATATATACGCTCTGTCTTTCGGCCTTCAGTCGCAATTACAATCAACTTAGCTTCTTTCTTTCCCTCTGGCCGTTCAAAAGGTCTACGAATCCGTCCCATTACCAATGCAAATCTTTAGGATTAGTTAAAAAAGGAATAGCCCCATAACGCCCATTTAGATATCCTTTCCGTATATCCTTATCTTTTCGGGGTTTGAAGTCCAATAGAGAATAAAACTTAGATGCCCCAGCTTTATTTTTCTCTACAAACCAAATTTCATCTTTTCTAAACAAATCTAAATCCAGAAGGCTCGATTCATGTGTGGTAACAATCAACTGACTATTTGTTTGATCCAGTTGACTGATAAAAAACTCCATAATGCCCCTAGTTAGAATAGGATGCATACTTCGATCAATTTCATCAATAAGATAAACCACATCTTTTTGCTGCAATTCTACTAAAATTGGGATAAAATCAATCAGACGACGTGTTCCGTCAGATTCTTCATCCATTTCAAACTGTATAGCTTCTTGGTTCTTGTTGAGATGGGTGGTTACCATTTTATATACTCGTACCAGTCCATCTTCATTTTTTTCAATAGCAAAAGAGCGGCGATTGTCCCCTGAACCT
>CAZOLU010000166.1:7366-8130 GCA_964580485.1 uncultured Saprospiraceae bacterium
TTCCCTCCTCTAGTTCGGTGATAATATCATCTAACAAAGCTCTAGGAATACCTTTCAAACCTTTCTCTAAATCAACTTCTATGGTTTTCAACTCAGCTACCCCTGTCTTAAAATATTGTAAAAAATGGGTAAACGCCGCCGCTAGATCCTTATCCTGTTCTAAATGCAACTCTAAACCTTGAAACCTCGTCTGAGGAAAAAAAACTTTAAGCTGATTATCAAACCAATGGTAAGCATCATTTATAGCAGTAATAAAATCCAAATTCCGCTCCTTAGATTCTCTCAAAAAGCTGCGATTTACAGGCGTACCTCTACCCGTAAAACGAGCAAACTGTTCATCTTCAGCCTTGGAAAATTTTACATCGCCAAACTCTACTTTTGTTTTTGTTGCAGTAGATTTTCGATTAAAGATGAGTGTCTCCTTTTGTTTGTCTATACGATAAAGCCATTCTTCTGCAATTCGCTTTTTGTTAAAACGAACTCCATAAGCATAACTATATTTTGCGGTTTTGAATTCTAATTCAATTTTGGAGTATCCCCCAATATTTTTACCTAACTTAAATTGCTCGATAGGAATTTCGGTATGTGCTGGTTGCAAGCGCAGTACCATGTTTTTGAGCAGAGCCATCAATTTTATTAAATTGGACTTTCCTGAAGCATTGGCACCATATAAAACGGCAGTCTTCAGAGCTCTTAAATCAGTTCTCTTATTTGCAGGAGAAACATGCGTATCCATTACAGAACCCTTTGCAGGCAACATACTG
>CAZOLU010000167.1:0-8117 GCA_964580485.1 uncultured Saprospiraceae bacterium
GCTATAGTCCAACAGGTATTTTGGAAGATGCCGCATCTAATATTTGGATTTTTAGTCGTTTGCAAGGAATTGTTCGAGTGGTTAAGGAAGTGGATTAGATTAACCTATTTTAATTCCCCATCGCCTGCGCAATACACCAGCCACCCGTCCAAGCTGCTTGAAAGTTAAAACCACCCGTCACCGCATCGATATTGAGGATCTCACCAGCGATAAACAGCTTGGGGTAGAGCTTGGACTCGAAGCTGGTGAAGTCGATTTCATCGAGATGGACACCACCGGCTGTAACAAACTCCTCTTTGAAGGTGGATTTGCCATGGACCTGATAGCGCGCCTGGCTAAGCTCTTGCCAAAGTGCTTGCAGTTGTTTTTTGCTGAGGTCGGCCCATTTCCTTTGCTCGTCGATGCCCGAAGCTTGAGCGAGGGCTTGCCAAAGGCGGGCAGGAAGCCCAAACTGAGGGTGTTTGTGGACGAACTTTTTGGCGAGCTCTTGCTTGAGGGCGAGTAGGCCTTCTCGAATGCTTTCAGGGTGACCTTGGTTGGCAATCCAATTGATTTTGATCTCAAACTTATAGCTTTGCTCATGCATCCAGCGAGCGCCCCAAGCCGAGAGTTTGAGGATGCCGGGCCCACTCATGCCCCAGTGGGTAATGAGGAGCGGTCCCCTCGCATTCAAGCTCTTTTGTCCGATGACCTGCACCTCAGCCATAGGCATCGAAATGCCCATCAAGCCTCTAATTCGAGGATCTTTGATGTTGAAAGTAAAAAGAGAAGGAACTGGCGGGACGATTTGGTGACCAAGAATTTCGAGCATCGCCCAAACCGCTTTACTGCTCCCAGCCGCTACCACCACCGCATCAGCTTCAATCACCTGACTAGCATGAACCTCAAAGCGACCATCTTCCAGTACTTTGAGTTTGCGCACTCGCTCTTGGGTATAGACTGCTACCTCGGCTTTTTTAGCCGCTTTCCAAAGGCAGTCGATAATCGTTTGAGAACTATCGCTTGTAGGAAACATCCGCCCATCCTCTTCGATTTTAAGTTCAACTCCTCGTTTTTCAAACCAGTCGATGGTATCGCCGCAGGCGAAGCGGTGGAAGGGGCCGAGCAAGGCCTTTTGGCCGCGCGGGTAGTGCTTGACGAGCTCTTTGGGCGTCCAGCAGGCATGCGTAACATTGCAGCGCCCACCACCTGATATTCTGACTTTTTGCAAGACATCGCGTCCGCCTTCGAGAATGATAACTTCTGCGTCGGGGCATTGCTCGGCGATGTTGATCGCGCTAAAGAAACCGGCGGCTCCGCCGCCTATAACAATCACTCTCATAAATTATACAATTAGGCATGATGCCGCCCTTCTTCTGGAATAAAAGGGTAGCGAATATCGGTAAGGTAGAGTCCATGAGCTGGAGCCGACCAAGGACGATTGAGGGGCTGTTGGCTAGCAAGTGCTTTTTGCAACTCCTCTAAGCTAATTTGCCCTCGCCCCACATTCAAACACATGCCCACAATGAGCCGAATCATCCCTCTCAAAAAACGATCAGCACTAACATGATAAGCCCAAAGTTGATGCCCTGCTTCAAAATCCCAATAGGACTTTCGCAAATCACAAGTTCGGGTTTTGGCATCGGTATTCGTCTTACAAAAAGTATCAAATTCTTTAAATTTTAATAATAATTTTGCGGCTGCTTGCATTTTGTCAGGATCTAAATCCTTCGCAAAAGGACAAAAATAGGCGCTTTCTTGGCGAAAGGGATTTCGTTTAGTACTTAAATAATATACATAACTTCTGGAAGTGGCATCAAAGCGAGCATGAGCCTGATCTGCCACTAGAATAACTCGGTAGATGACAATATCTGGCTTCAAAATACCATTGAGCGCATGTGCGATTCGATCGGGTAGGGGGGCGGGGGCATCAAAATGAGCATAATATTGTAAGGCATGTACGCCTGTATCTGTTCTACCACAACCCGTAATCGTAGTCGGTTGACGCAGTATCGTAGATAAGGCCTCCTCTATGGCTTGTTGAATAGACCTAGCATTGGGTTGAATCTGATAGCCATTAAATCTTGTACCATTATAGGCCAATTCTAAAAAATAACGCATTTATGGTAGTTGTTTAAAATTAAAAATACCCCGATTCATCCAAGCTACGCTCCGCCCAGTATGTTGCAGGAGGTAGATGCCCAGTGCTATTAGAAACCCAGTGAAAGCCCCTGCTGCAATATCCTCTAGGAAATGCTGTCCTAAATATACCCTTGCCAAAGCCGATAAGCTCGCCAAGAGTAGACAAACCATTTGCCATCCTAGTTTGGGGTAGAAAAATGCCAATAAGGTGTACAAGGTAAATGCAGCAGTGGTATGACCAGAAGGAAAGCTAGTGGTGTAACTACTGACCAGCTCTACCTCTGGGACGGCCGTGAGTTCTACTGGAGTAGCTACCAATTCTGCAAAATATCGACTTGGGCGTGGATGTCCAAAAAAATCTTTGAGATAGCGACTAATAAACATCACTGCAAGTCCAGCAATTGGAATAGCCAAGGCATAGCGAAATCGAATGAAAAGGGACGCGATGAGCACGACAATAAAGGCATAGGCTTCTCCAAAAGTATTCGTTATTCTAAAAAAATAATTCCAAAAACTAGCCCGGTTGTTGGAAAAGTACAGCACTAAAGCTCCTTTCTCTATTTGAGTTAAGGCTATTAGTGAGATGAGCATCAGTAGCCCAAAACTTAGAATATAGGCTTTATGTAATTTCCAAAAATACAAGGCTTAGGATTTCTTTTTCTTTCTTTTAATGCGAAACTTAGCAAAAAAGTTTTGAATAGTGGCAAGACTCAAGACATTAGAGTCATTCAGCGCCTGATGAGTGAGCCAAACCGCAAGTGGGAAAATTCCCAAGACGGGCAACCAAGACCCTACCCAAACTGGCCATACCAAGCCTTTGCCCAAGCGTTCTCCGCTAAGGTGTAGGACAAAAAAGGCCATAAAAAAGATAAAAGAGATAAAGATGGGCCAGCCAAAACCCCCTTTGCGGATAATAGCCCCCATGGGGGCTCCAACAAAGAGAAAAACAATACAAGCCACTGCAAAGACAAACTTGAGATGAATCTCATGCTCATAGGCCGCTACTTCCAACTTGAACCGAGGTAAGCTTTTGCTGATATTGTGAGCCTGTACTTTAATGTTGCGAGCAAAGCCCTCGGCGCGTTGAAAGGCCAGATGCCGTTCTCCTTTGGGAATGAGCTCTGCAAAACTTTTGATTTTGGGATCTATGGATGGAGGGGGTGTTTTAATGTTGGAAAAAGGAATATAGCTTCGTCTGGGGCGATCTGTTGTATCATTTTCGGCCACTCCAGATCTGCGGAAATAGTAAAAATTGTTTACATTATCGGCCAATTGCTGGAGGCGATCGTCTCTACGAATATGTAGAGAGTCCACCCCCTTGTAGAGTTGCTTGAGGGTGAGAAGGGAATGATGATTTTTGAATAGATTTTTATCCGTTTCCGAAAAGTTGAATTCAGACATATCAAAAACGCTTTGAAACTCTTTAAAGCTCATCCGCATATAAGGCAAATATGCACCTTTTTTGATCCCATCTTTCATGTTTTCATAGCGTTGCCCATCTTTGAGGTTGATGACCAAGTAGCGGTCGTCTTTGGTAAAATAAAGTTTACCTTCTTTGGCATTGGTTTGGGTAGAGCTGCCGTCTCGGCGCGTATGGTCATAAATGCGTACATTTTTGAGGTGTTGGCTTTCTGCGCCTTTATCGCCAATGTAGATGACCATGTTTTTGAAATCGTTGTTGAATTGGCCTGCTTCGAGGTCGAGTGCCGGCTTTTGCCGGCGAATATCATAGAGCCGTGTTTTGAATTGTAGGGCAGTAACAGGAATGATATAATTGGAGAAAATAAAGGAGGCGACGGCTAATAAGCTAACAATGAGCATGAGCGGCATCATAATGCGAACCAAGGAGATTCCCGCCGATTTTAGGCTGGCGAGTTCATAGTGCTCGGCTAGATTTCCTAAATTCATAACCGAAGCAATGACCACCCCAAAGACCAAGGCACGAGGTACCATTGCCAATGCTTGATAAAAGAGCAGTTCTAAAATCACGCGAAGTTCTAGCCCTTTTCCAACAATATCATCAATATACTTCCAAAGAAATTGCATATTGAATATAAAAACCGCCACTAGAAACCATACAACTAGTGGTGGAATAAATCCTCGGATGAGTAGGCGATCAATTTTTTTCACTTAGGCTTTGCTGTTTATCTAAAATAACGCATTGGCAAGACCTAAAGATAAGAGCTTTGCGGTTTTTTTCCAATTCTTGTTCAAAAATAGCCTCAGCAACACTAGAGCAGCTGCTGAGGCCTCCATGCTTACTGATTTAATTTTCCTCGAATGCTTCCGCTGTTGTTGTCTTTTTGTAGGTCGCTGATTTTAATATCAGGTCGGCAAAGTTGGAGTGGAAGAGTGAGTACGATACAATCGCCTGCTTTAGGGTCTGTCTTTCGACCCATGACCGAACGCATAATCTCTAATTCAGAGCTATAATCTTTTGCCGTAGGAATAGGCACTCCTTCTTGTACCCAATCCGATACATCAAATCGATTGTAGGCAATAAAGAATTTAATAGCGGTATTTATGGTCGTTGGACGATGATCTGCTTCACCTTCTTGAGGTACTTTGAAAATTTTAGGTATTGCTCTTAACTCCTTTACTTGGATATCTACATGAGCTTTCTTTTCAGGAGTATAAAGCAAAAATTCGGTACTCCCAACTCCATCCTGTGGTTTGATGGCAAAGTCATAATCCAAATAAAGACTTCCAAAAAAGGTTTGTTCCGATACATTACCCTTACGGGTCAGCTCGATTCTAAGGAGATAATTTTTTTCATGTGCCGAAGAAGGACTGTATTCTAAGTCTAGAGTGTCAATGGGCTGTCCATTTTTGTACCATTGAAATTTGCGTTCTTTTGCACTGACGACATATTGCACCGTCAAATGATCGGCCTTGATGTTTCCTTCTCCATCATCATAATGCACTACTTTAAAGTTGAGGTCTAAGGTTTTTAGGAGTTGTCTTGATTCTGGATGGGGATTTTCCAAGTCTT
The DNA here is from genome assembly GCA_964580485.1 of uncultured Saprospiraceae bacterium. Taxonomy (GTDB): domain Bacteria; phylum Bacteroidota; class Bacteroidia; order Chitinophagales; family Saprospiraceae; genus Saprospira. The sequence goes on from CAZOLU010000167.1 coordinate 5,114, forward strand.
TAAGCATATGCCAACGGCTGATACTGCGCAAGTAGCCCAATACTTTTGCTGCACTCTCCGGACCCAAACCTTCTGTGCCCCTAGAAAGCAAGCGTTCAGGATTTTTAGGATCTACAATATAGTAGCGTCCATTACGAACACGTACTTGGTAGGCTGCATTCGGTAGGGTGCTCCATTTGATATGATGTTGGAAGGCTTCGAGGTTGAGCTTTTCTAAATGGGATAGGAAGGGGTTGGGATAAGCTGCATAGTCTGGGAGGTAGACTTGTTGAAGTGCTCCAATTTCTCCAAATACGGTATTTAGAAATTTTGTAAAAATATCTTTATGTTCGGTTTTAATCAAATGATTCAGATCCAAATTAGGTCTTAGCTGAAATAGGTGTTCTCCATCAAAAGAACATTGACTGCCATCAGCAAACTGAAATTGTACCCAACCCGAATTAAAAGCTTGGAATTTTTTCAAACTAGGTTCTAGCAAGGTCCAGAGCTCATAATTTAGATAACTACGGTCTGTGGGGTCATAATCTAGTTGAAGGTCTTGAATTTCGTAGGGTAATTTACCAGCTTCTAAGGTAGAATAATAGCTAAGATCCACATACTCTTCGGGTTTGTGTCGAAGGTAGAGGCGTAGGGATTCGGCCTGTGGCTCAAGAATATATCGAGCAGTGGCCTCTTGAGCAGCCTGATAGTCGCTATCCAAAGCAGCATTCAACTCATAATTCACCCGTTGTTCTATGGCTACAGGAAGGGCTTGACTCATATACTGAGGATCAATACGTATTTTAAGTCCCTTTGCGTTGAGTTCAGGTTGATGTCCTTCAAATTCTACTACTGCGGTTTCTGCCAAAACGTAGGTGATGTTGGCTTTCATAATTTGATCGGGCTGCTGATGGAAAAATACTTCCACAGGAATGACCTGATCTATTTTTAAAACTGGTAAGCCTAGGAATGCTCCAACACTGGCTCGCCATTGGTTAAATTTAGACTTATAGATCAAATCATAAACTCCTTCTTTTTTCTCCAGATAGCCTCCAAGAAAGCGTTCGTAGCGTCGGCTAGGGTTCCCTTTTACATAGATGCTTGGCGACTGCTTAAACTGACCATCAATGCGAAGTTTTGCAGCATTAAAAAGGTCATGATAAGAGATATTCCCTTGATGCTCTCGAAGAATAGAGATGATGGTATTGGTAAAAACCCCTCCTTTTTGTTCAATAACTTGTCCATCTGCTGTTGTTCGGCTATATTTAATCTCATAGGCATACTCTGCCTTTCCACAAGCCGACATATGAATGTGATGAGCTTCGGGGTAGGCCACTTCAAAGGGGGGCTGGCGTTTGGCGGTGCGTTTTGTGCCTTCTCCAGTACCTCTGCTCGATAGGTTTTTTTCGGTAGATATTCCTCTAAAAGTTTCTTCTTCTACCAGTTCTTCTTCGTTGTTATTTTCTACCTCAAGGAAAATAGAACGAGGCTGATCTTCCTGCTCTCCTGCATCGAGTTCTTCCAGATCCATAAAAACAGACCGAGGTTCTTCCTCTAAAACTTCCTCTTCAACATCAGCATCATCTAGTCCTCTGGCAAGATCAGCTTTTTCCTCATAGTCTTCAATAATTGGGTTAATCTTATGACTGAGATCTTCCTCCTCTGTCGTTTCGTAAGCTCTCATCGCCTCACGTTCTTCTTCTGTCAACAAATCATAAAAGCCCAACTCCTCAATGGGGCGGTACTGGGAAGCATCATCATCTGCAAAAACCATTCGTGGGGCAACCAGTGCCTCCTCTTCTAGGTCATCTACTTCAGTAGTTGGAAGGCTGTGGGTTTCTTCTAAAGCTTGCTTCTCTTCTTCCCCATGGTTGAGGTGATTCAAAAAATCAAGTTGGCTGTTCTGCTCCTCTGAAGTTTCTTCGATGCTTTCGCTAGAGTGGTCCTTCTCAAAAACGACTGCTTCAATGGCTTTTACTGCATTATCTAAATCATCTCTTGAAGCACCAGCAGAGTGACAGCTATCTTGAATGAAAATCATTTCTACGGGATGTTCTTCCGTACCTTTTTCCCAGATTTTCCGCAGTAAAAACCGAATTTCCTTATCCAATACATCTTTGATTTTTGTAGTGGTTTCTTTCCCCGTTTTGGTATTTTTGACCCTGACTTGAACTCTAGCATCAGAGGGTACTAAGGTTTGCAAGTCGCCAGTGTCTTCATCAAAATAAGGATGTGCTGTTTCTGTAGAACCATGTCCTGCATAAAAAAGAAAAAAGACATCTCCAGGGGCTACTATGTTTTGGTATTGTTTAATGCGATTTAGGATATTATCCCGAGTAGGGAGGTTTTTTTTAGCATTGACTTCATAGTCGAATTTATAATTTTGAAATCTTTTGCTGAACTCTGAAGCTTTCCCACTATGGATGCTGAGTAAAAATTGAGCTTGGAAATGATAGCTTTTTTGATCGATGGTTGTGTTGAGGTATTCAAACATCATTAGTGCATCATTCACACAACCATTAAGGGAACTTACTTTTTGGTAGGCATCAACACCAATAAAAAGAGCATGGAAATTTTTCATTTACTGAAATTTGGAGATTTACAATGAGTTGAACAGGTATTTGCTTAAAAATCAAGTTAGCGGATTTTAGGCAAAAAAAAAAGTCTACTTCTGTAGACTTTCGATATGGATCTAATTTTTTTGGCTTGAGCTTATTTTTTTTGAAAAAACCGCCGATCAATCAGTGAGCTGCTGATGCGCCCATAGGTTTTATTGAAACGTTGGATAATTTGTTTGGGATCTTTGATGCTTGGGCCATATTTTTTATCAAAAACATCTGAGCGTCGTTGGGCAATGTCTTGCAGAACTTTGATGGCTTCTTTGTTGTTGTTGTTGAGCTCATAAGCTTCTGAGGCGAGATGGAATGCTGTTTTGAGGTCACCTTTATCGAAGGCGCTGCGCGCCTTGGCACTAAGGGCAAGAGATTTTGCATTGTTGAGTTCCTGCTTCACGGCTTGGATATCT
>CAZOLU010000168.1:0-2781 GCA_964580485.1 uncultured Saprospiraceae bacterium
AGCTGGTTGGAATAAACTTTTTTAATAAAAAACGAACTAAAAACTTGCAATTGTTCGTTTCCTTTATTGTCCTATCATTAACGCCTAACTTTAGTCTTTTAGTATGTACAGATCCTCTTCCAAGATGTATCGTCTATTCTTTATTGTGGTTTTCCTAGCTGTGGGTAGCCCTAGCATCTTTGCTCAAAACCAATTGGAGCCTACTCCCAATAAAGCCCTTTTAACTTTTAAGTTTTATAATCCAAGTAATGAAGAACCTTGGCAGGGATTGGAAGTAGAGATTAGTGGCCAGAAAACTGGCCAGCGGCTTCGTAAAACCTCTAACCCCCAAGGAGAGGTTAAGGTCTTGCTCCCTGTTCAAGATGTTTATAGCCTACATTTAGAAAACTTACCTAATTTTGGAAGCATTGCAGTTGGTGAAGGGGCTTATCAGAAACACCATATTCCCATTCCTTATGATGGACAAAAAGTGCAAAAAAACACCATTGCCAATGAAAATGAGTTGGTTGTACGTTTAATTTTGGAAAAAAAAGGTGGGCAGCCCAACCCTATGGTAGAAAAGATTCACCTTTATGATGAGGTACATCAACAACATTATGAGGTGCAAACCAATAAAGAAGGGCGCGCAGCAATACGCTTACCCCGAGATGGTCGCTATGTCGTCTCTTTTAAAGATGCACCTCAATACTACCGTTTTAGTCCACCAGAATTAAAATATGACATTTGGGAAGAGCGTATTTTATTTGAACGCAAAACGGGCTATGCGCTCTTTCCCAACACTACCCATGGGCTCATCAACTTTCGCTATATTGATATGCAAAACCAAGCCGTAGCAAATGAACGCTTTGAAGTTGAAAATAAAGCTACTGGCGAAAAATTTTACTGTACAACCAACCGATGGGGTATTGCTCAGGTGTTGTTGCCACTAGGGCATCGCTACCTCTTTAGTACCGAATATAATCCTCATTTCGAGCAAATGGAAGTAGCTTTGGAGGAGAACTATGATATTTTTGAGTTTGAAGTGCTGTATCAATCGCCTAGTTCTGAAGAATGGGCCAAGCGCATTGCTGAAATCGAGGCTTTATCAGCCTTGCGAGACTCTATGGCTCGCCTTGCCATTACCCAAAAGCTAGATGCACCAACTCCCAAGCCAGAAAAAGATGAGCTAGAACCTTTGATGGACTTTAAGCAGACGATTCCGATTAAAAACCTCAAAACATTCAAGGTGCGCAAGGCCACTGAGCGCAAGGCCAAGCGTTATCAGGATAGCTTGGCACAGAATCCAAATTTGTTTCAAGAAAAACAAAAGCCAGTTTTGGCCACTTTGGGTCGCCTGCAAGGTCAATGGAAGCACAAAGTGATTGTAACGGATGTAACCCAAAGTATGGCTCCTTACATGGAGGAGGTCTTGATTTGGCATGCCTTGAATCTCATCAAAGGCGCTCAATGCAAATACATCTTTTTTAATGATGGCGACAACAAAATTGCTACCGAAAAGCATATTGGAGCTACGGGAGGAATTTATTCTTGCGTAGGCAGCCTAAAAGATTTTGATCAGATTATTACTAAAATGAAAGAAGCGGCTGCGCCGCGCATGGGCGGTGGCGACCCTCCTGAAAATGACATCGAAGCACTGCTAGCTGGTATTGCCCAAAAGGATAGTTTAGATGAGATTATTCTCATTGCAGATGCACATTCTCGTATTCGAGATATGAAACTACTTATCAAAGTAGAGGTGCCAGTGCGCATCATCCTTTGTGGTGCCGAGGAAAAGAATAATTTTTATATTCGCCAATCTGACCTTAATGAACAATACCTCACCATTGCTCACCGTACTGGAGGTTCTATTCATACACTTTCTGAGGATATTTGGGACTTATCTCACAAGTCAGATGGGGATGTTATTGAATTGCAGGGGATTCGTTATCTACTCAAAAACCACCAATTTATACGTTTGTAAAAAAATAGCTGACCGACTGCTAACTTTTGCTAAAAAGATGGTATTAAGTAATGAATTTAGCTCAAAAAAGGATGTTTTCTCAAAAGAGATGCACCATTTTTTGAGCATACGGCATCTATAAAAATGTTGAATTACCAATTCCTCTTTCTTACTAAAAACCTAAACAACATGAAAATCCTAAAATTTGCAGTCCTAGGGCTGGCCTTAGTGGGGCTAAGTTCTTTTGTCCTAGTCAGTAGCATTCAGCAAAACTCAGCACACCCACCAGTAGAAAAAACCTATAAGCAGTTTTTAAGCAAGTTTGATAAAGTTGAGCTTCCTTATAGTATTGCCCCGAAGAGAGTCGCTACCCTTGGGGAATATTACAAATTGGAGTCGGATTTTAGCTATGATCCTGAAAAAGATCTAGGTCGCAAATTTACCTCTATCATTCCTGAAATCTCAGATGGTATGATGAGTCGTATGGGACCTGATGATTATCAAGCAGAGGTATTGCTGGCTTCAGCAAAGCATTTCAATGCAGTGATCTACACCCGTATTCCTGCATTTAGAGGGGGGAAGACACATTTTATCGCTACCTTCGATCAGGAAGGTCGTAGAATTGATGAAATTGCCATCAGTGGTTCTTTTTACAGTAAGCTACAAGAGGCTACGATTGATAAAGATCTGAATATTTTTGTAGATACCTACGAGGTGCAGGGAATGGATGGAGAAGCAGACACTAAATTGGAGTATCAACTTCAATCAACCAAAGCATACAGCATCAGTCCTAATGGTTCTATCGTGCAAAACTCTGGGAAAAAGCCTCAAAAGTCGTTGGA
>CAZOLU010000168.1:2791-8104 GCA_964580485.1 uncultured Saprospiraceae bacterium
AGGTGTTGAAAACGGGAGATTTAGGCCAAGTTGACCATCCCGCCAAGTTCAACTAATTTGGCTAGTTGTTTTATACGCATGAGATTTAGCCAAGTAAACTAAGTGGCTTTAATAGTAGAAACTAAAAAAAACAAAGACTAGATGATATGCGTCTAGTCTTTGTTTTTTTTAGTCTAATGTTTAATCCCTTGGGATAGTTTTCTAGCCCTGCTGTTTAGCTTTTTCCTCATCTCGCAAGGCACGGCGTAGGATTTTCCCTACATTAGTTTTAGGAAGCTCATCCCGAAACTCATAGTGCTTGGGTTTTTTGTATCCTGTGAGGTGCTTTTTACAGTATTCTCGTAGTTCCTCCTCCGTCAGGCTATCATCTTTTTTCACTACAAAAACCTTTACCGCCTCACTCGACTTGGGATCAGCTACACCCACTGCGGCGACTTCCAGTACCTTATCATGTGCAGCAATCACCTCCTCAATTTCATTAGGATACACGTTAAAACCAGAGACTAAAATCATATCCTTGATACGGTCTACAATTTTGACAAAGCCATCTTCATCCATCACTCCCACATCTCCAGTACGTAGCCAGCCATCTTCAATAATAGTATCCGCTGTTGCTTCAGGACGATTGTAGTAGCCCTTCATTACCTGAGGACCTTTCACTTGGATTTCTCCAGCCTCGCCTAAAGGCAGCATATTATTCTCTTCATCGCAGATGCGTAAGTTGGTAGATGGCATAGGCATACCAATGGTTCCGATACGAGCATCTCCGCCCAAAGGATTTACAGAAACCACAGGAGAAGCCTCCGTCATACCATAGCCCTCGGTTAGCGTAACCCCCGTCACCTCTTTCCATCGCTCGGCCACGGGGCGTTGAATTGCCATAGCTCCTCCTACGACTACTTTGAGCTTAGAGAAGTCTAACTTTCGGAAGTTCTCATCATTCAACAATGCATTAAACAAGGTATTTACCCCAGTCATTAGGGTAGGTTGGGTTTGGGCAATAATTTTAGTCAAACCAGGAATATCTCTAGGATTCACTACCAATACATTTTCACCCCCAAAACTTCCCATACAAAGGCAGTTGACACAGAATGAAAAAATGTGGTATAAAGGCAAAGGCGTAAGTACTACTTCCTGTCCCTCTTTCAAGTCGGCCGTTCCAATCCAAGCCTTCACTTGGAACATATTGTAAAGTAGATTTTTGTTGGTCAACATCGCACCTTTAGCTACACCAGTGGTTCCACCAGTATATTGCAAAGCAATGACATCCTCCAAATCTGATTTGTGCATTTTCAATTGTGAAGGATCTGTATTCAGGCATTTCTTGAACTTTACGTGCCCTGGCAAGCTGTATTTCGGCACCATCTTTTTGATATTCCGAATCGCAAAGTTGATAAACCAGCCTTTTAGACCGCCAAACATTTCGCCAATGCTTGCTACGATAATGTGTTTGACCTTGGTTTTGGAGAGTACTTTGTCCAATTCATGTGCAAAGTTTTCCGCAATCACTACAGCCGTCACCCCTGCATCATTAAATTGATGTTCAATTTCTCGGGCAGTATATAAGGGGTTGGTGTTCACTACAGTGAGCCCTGCTCGCAAAGCACCATACAAGGCAATAGGATATTGCAGGAGGTTGGGCATCATCAAGCCAATCTTATCTCCTGCTTTAAGCCCAAGCGATTGCAGGTAAGCTCCAAAAGCACGAGATTTCTGATCAATTTCTGCAAAGCTAAAGGTTTTGGTAGAACCTGCCACTATACTAGTATAAGCTGGGCGATCCTTAAACTTTACTAAAGTATCGTTAATCAGGTCCACTAAACAAGTATAACCTTCAACATCAATTTCTGAGGGAACTCCCTTAGGATAGTTTTTCAACCATAGACGTTCATCTGCTGCCATGAGATTTATTTTTAGTTTTGGATTAGGAGAATATCCACCGAAGTTAAATAAAAGTTAAATAAAAGTTGAGAATTATGCTTACTTTTTTGGGTATATAGACTTTTGCTAATCTAGTTCTACAATACCATTCAGTAATTTTTCAATTTTTGGCAAATAGCTCTCCAATAAGTTTTGAGCGGTATAGGTTACAAACTGAAGTGTTCCTTCCTCATTGGAATAATAATATCCATAACAAGAAAACTTGATGCCCTGCATGGTTCCATTCATGTGTAATAGCAGTACTTTTATGCCATTAACATTTCGATATTCTTCTTTGATAATTCTTAGATCAGGGGCTACCGATCTTCCATTTTCAACAGCTACGGATCGCAGTGTTTGCAAGGGGATTTGCACCTTTTCGGAAATAACCATCCCATACAAATCTCTATCTCTCAACTGTAGCTCATATTCTGCATCTGGATTATCTGTTGCCTTTTTTAAAGCCCATATCTTAGGATCTAAATAAAAGCCAATGTTTAGTTTTTTACTTTTCAATAAAAAGGTAGACTGTGCATCTTTCAGAAATTCCTTGGGGTTTGTGGGGATTCGTTTCTCTGCTAAAGGAGCTTCATTCTGGTATCTCCAAGTTCCATCATCATACAGAATTACTTCATCTCCTGTTTCAGTAATTGCCTTTTATTGGGCTTGAGCTGTAGCAAACATCAACAATGATGTCATCATCAATAAAATAGTCTTTCGCATAATTCTTTTAATATGAATAGTCCATAAGATAAATGAGTTTTTAATACTTCAATTCCAGAGCTAGTTTTCCAAGCCTTTCTTCTACATCTCTACTTCTAGCGTAGAAGTACCTTCTTGTACCCACTGGTGTGATACACGTTCCCAAGAAGCAGTTTCATTAGTTTGTAGATCTTTTAAAACCACTAGATTGAATACCAAAGTTTCATCTGGCATGAGCTCTGCCACAGGAATAGGCTCTCCAGCTTGAAGATCAAAGCTACCACTGTAATCCTCTCCATCAAAAACATCTAGGCTAATAGAAGCCACCTGAATATGCTCAGGAATAGCATTACTTTCGTTTAACAGTGTAATTTTACCATTTTTTTTATCAATAGCCAAACTCAGTTTTGTAATGTCTTTGAGTCCAAAACGTAGTTGCTTTGCACCCCGATCCTTACCTTCAATTACATGAGTAGCCTCTTGGATCATTTTTACACGCAATAAATCGGAGGCAGAGGGTCCATAACGCTCAGAATCTTTAACTTTTTCCAGGTATTTCTTGGCTAGATCATGTCTTTGCATTTTGATATAACCTAAAGCAAGATACCAGTGTAGCTCCTCCTGTTTAGCAAAATCCTTGTTCTTTTCCAAGAGCTGTAAATGTTTTAGTGCTTGGGGAGTCTGTTCTGTGGCTAAGAGGCAGAGCGCCGTGAGATAACGAATTTCAGCAGCATCAAAAACTTCCGATTCTTTTTCGAGCCAAGGCTCGAAGATCGCAATAGCCCCTTGAAACTCCTTCTTTTTATATGCAATAACCCCTTCTTTCAAAAGGGCAAGTTCATCTTTCTTGATAGCAAAGCCCGTTCCCTTTAGGAGCAAATCAAGATCTTCTCCAATATCTTCTTGGGCAGGGTCAAAATAACTGGCAAAAAGCATATTAGGATCACTGGCTTTGGGCATCAAGAGATAAATCGCTCCAAAAACCAGGAGTACAGAGGCGGCAACCCCAAGCCAACGCATATTGGAAAACAGAGGGCGTAGCTTGCCTTTCTGCTCAGATGCTACAGCTTCAGTAGTTTGGGTAGTTTCAGGATTTTTATCGTAAAAGCCCTCTGTTTCCAGGGTAGTGCTAATGCCCTGCACCTCTTCTTTAATTTTTTGTACTTTAATGGCTTCTCCTAGTTGTTCGTCTAGCTCATCTTCAGGTGCTTGCTCATAAAAGCCATCCTGCTCCAACTCCTGCGTCATTGCTTGCATTTGAGTTTGGATCGCCTTCAACTTTAAAGCTTTGCGAAGCTGGCTTTGTAATTCAACTTGCTCGGCATAGTCTGGCTCGGCAGCCATTTTGCTTTGGATATCAGCTTGCTGCTCTAGAGCGAGCTCGCCATTCAAAAAGGCATCAATAATATCGTCGTTGTAGTAGTCTATATTCATAATTATACGCTTTTATTCATCATTTTGGACACATGCTTTTTCAAGTAGCCCATACAATTACTTTTCTTCACCTTAGAATATTTTTCAGCAATGCCCATTAGCGCAGCAATTTCCTTATGCGATTTTTTCTCAAAATAATATAGTTCCAAGAGTCGCTTACACTCGGTATTTTCAAAGGTATTGAGTGCTTCCATACAAACCCTTAGCAAATCATCCTCTTCTCGATCTTCCCAAAAATAGATGTCCTCCTCAATCAGATTGGGCATTCCATCTCCTGTAATTTCCGTATCTTGAAAAACCAGATCTTTTTTGGACTTGCGCAGGCGTTTCAGCCAGAGGTTTCGAGAAACGGAGTAGAGGTAAGTTACCGGTTTGCAAGTCAGTTCAAAATCAGGCTCAATAATTTTCATCCAAAAAATCTCCATCGCCCGATTCACCACATCCTTTGCATCGTTGGTATCCCCCCCATTTTTCATCACAAAAGTAGCACAATACCAAAACGACTGCTCATACAATTCTTTAAAGGCCCGATTATCACCGCTCCGCAAGCGATTTACCAATTGATCCATGTTGATTATTTTTATTATAGATTTTTAAGTTTTTGGGGCATCTCGTCTTGTCTAATCTCCCAATAACTATCGGGATGACGAGGCGAGATCGCTACGTTTCGCCCTTCGTGCCAAGGGCATCCCTTTGGGGCAGGTCTGCTCACCCCTTCGGGGCAAGGGGCTACACATCGCTTTGCCAAAGTCTAAAGCGTCATTTTAACTCATAAAATTTGTAAAATATTAGAGCAAAAATTAAATCATCTGACTTTATTATACTTTAAATCTAAAATAAGCTTTTTTCATCAATTCAAGATAGAATCTCAAAGAACTTCTGCTTTTCTGCTAATTTTGAGCATTTTCTATCTCTTTATTCCTTAGCTTATAAAAGGTTAGAGCTATTTTAGAAAAAAACTCAAAATCCGTATTATTTTCATGTTTTCATCTAAGAACTACTAACCTCGGCTTGATTTTGGTATAGATTTGCAGTAAAACTATTTACAAGCACAAAGTCAAGTATCTTTAGTTTCAAAATTCAATACACTAAAGTAGATTGCAACCTTATAATCATATGACAACACGTTTCCTCCTCCTTTTGGGTTTAGTACTAGGATTCAATACGAGTATTAGCGCAAGCAGTTACCTTCCTCATGAGCATAGCTACTATAAATATGCGGCAGAGATCTATCAGGATTTGCTAAAAAGCAGTGGT
>CAZOLU010000169.1:0-7944 GCA_964580485.1 uncultured Saprospiraceae bacterium
CCGGCATATACCTTCGTTTCTACGGCAAATGCCTTTGTGCTGCGGGGTGCTACCATACGGTTTGCCGATAGCCGCTCTGAAGAGCCTAACCTTGATGTTACCCAATTAGAAGCACTCATTACCCCTCAAACCAAAGCAATTGTGGTGGTTCATTATGCCGGGGTTGCTTGCGATATGGAAGCGGTTATGGCATTGGCAGCCCAGCATGGTTTGTATGTGGTAGAAGATGCTGCCCAAGCGATTGATTCGTATTATAAAGGCAAGCCATTAGGCAGTATTGGGCACTTAGCGGCGTTTTCGTTCCATGAAACCAAAAATATTATTAGTGGCGAAGGGGGCATGTTAGCAATCAATGATGAACGCTTTATGCAACGTGCCGAAATTATTTGGGAAAAGGGCACAAGCCGGGTTGCATTTTTCCGAGGCGAATTAGATAAATACGAGTGGGTAGATGTAGGGTCTAGTTTCTTGCCGAGCGAAGTAGTGGCGGCGTTCCTTTGGGCGCAACTAGAACACATGGAGGCGATTCAAACCCGGCGAAAAACACTATGGCAGCATTACTATCAGCGTTTTATGCCATTGTCGGGGCGGGTGCAACTCCCGCATATCCCTAGCTATGCTACACAGAATGGGCACCTTTTTTATTTGGTGTGCAACGACTTAGCTGAACGAACCGCCCTGATTGACTTTTTGAAGCAGCATGAGATTAATGTGGTATTTCATTACCTATCGCTACATGCTTCTCCTTTTTATAGCGATAAGCACGATGGACGCGCACTGCCTCAATGCGATCGCTATGCAGATAGCCTACTGCGCTTACCCTTGTTTTATACCCTAGCGCCTACCGACCAAGAGCGGGTGATTCGTGCAATATTTTCTTTTTATGGTGTTTCAGAGGCGCAACGTTCTTAACATAGCTTCCGTTGTACCTCTCTCTCTTTGCCACTTGGGTTGCTGTGGTTTTTGTATTTCTCGTAGGGAAACTGCTGCTGAGTTTATTTGCCTACAACGAAGAAAGCGTATTTGCTACCTTCGCTAGTGCTGCCGTAGGGCTTTTGGCTGTTATCTTTTTGTATTCGACAGTTAGAACCGGGGGAGCAACCGTCAATTTGGGTTTTCTCCTTTTGGGTGTCATTTTGCTCTATCAATATCGGGGTAATCTGACACTCCCTTCGATGAAAACCGCTGCTATCAAGCAGGGCATAATGCAGCTTACGCTCTTTTTGATTCCGATTTTTGTGTACCAAAGCATTTCCTATTTTGATGGAATAGCAGTTGGGTTTAAACAACTGCATATCGATCATTATTATTTCCCCTACCTTGTGAATGGCTTAAAACTGACAGGGGTGGAAGATATCCATACCGATTTACACTTCTACAGCGAATACGAGATTAAAGGGAAGTTTACCTACCACTATGCCGAGCTATGGCTTGCTGCGTTTTTTTCAGATGTTTTAGGGCACTCTTCACTTGTTGCCTACTACCTTATTACGGTAGTCTGCTGTGCAACAATTTATGGCGTGGGTATATATGCTATTGTAGCCGCTTATTCATGGCATACGTTCTATAAATATACATTTGCGTTTGCAGGGATGTTAATGTGTGGTGTGTACTTTCCTTTTTATGAAGATTTTCAAGCGACCCAATACTTCTCACAAGCCGATAGCGGCATTTTAAGTTTTTTTTGGCAAAAACACAGCTTGAACTATGTATTCCTTTTACTAGGTATTCACGTATTATGGCGGGGGCATATACTGCTAGGGTTTTTAGTCTTACTGCTCCTCCCCATATTTTCTATCACATTTTTGCCAGCTATCATTGGAGGCGTTTGGCTGTATTTGCTACTTTCTGTAGGGGCAATATGGCGCAAACCTTTGAAGGAGGAACGCATTGTAATGGGCGCTTCTATTGCTTTAATTCTTTTTGTGATGGTATTTTATAGTATCCATGCTATGGAATACTCCGCAGGTTTGCTTAGTAACAGCACGCTTCTCGCAAAGGTTTTCTCACTTTCATTGGGTTGGGACGACCTGAAACCCTTTATCGCCAATAATTTTTATTTGGGAATGCGCCTGTTTGCCTTTTATGCGCCTTATGGTTTAGTATTATTTATGTTTTACATTCATCATAAAAAAATAGCCTTATTGATAGCAGGGTGTACGTTTGCTGGCGCATTCACGGCCTCACTTTTATTTGATGTATTAAATGCCGTACAGTTTTTCAACATCAATTTTATATTCTTCAATATTGCTACTGTATATGGCTTAGCCTTACTGCTCGAAAAGCTGGAATCAGGCAGGATAAAACGATATATAGCGATTGGACTACAAATTGTGCTGCTATGCTTAGGCATCATAAATGCGGTAAGTGCTAAAAACAAACTCAAACCGATAGATGCTCAACGAACCTCGACTTTCAAAGAAATAGCAGAATATATCGACGAGTCGCCCTGCAAGGTATTATGCTTCTTAAACGAAAAAAATATGATGGCGGCGGCTCAATCATACTCCCTTTCTTGGTGGTATCCCCAAAACTATTTATGGCCCATAACGCAATTTACTTCGGCAGAAGTCATCTTTTCGTTAGGGAATCCGGAGTTGTACATGCAAGTGAACCCCATTACCACAGCAGCCGATTCTGCCTATTTGAACTATTTAGCCCCGGCAAGCCGGCAAGGTAACCCAACAACGCCCGATGTGTGTGCATTTATCCGCGAGCAGGGTATCCGATGGATTTATGTAAAACAAGGTGTAGAGTTGCCCTGTAATGTAATCCAACGTGTGAAACAAGCCTTTACGGCTCCGCCATTGGAAGGGACGCTCTATCTGCTAAAGTAGAGAGAGCTACTTACGTTCTCAACAAACTAAATTGTTCGTCCCCCCTCTCACGCTTTTTGAGAGAAGAATGCAATTTTTGCACAATAGTTGTAAATTGAGATGTATTAACTTACACACAATGTCTGATACCGTACTCAAAGTAGAAAACTTATACAAACGCTACCGCTTAGGGATTGTAAACCACAAAGCCTTTATCGACGATGTACGCATCGGGTGGGCAAAGCTGCTGGGCAAACCCGACCCTACCGAAAGCTATGTAACGGCAAACGAACTTGCCAACGCCAAAGAAGGCGAAATCCAAGCAAAGTATGTGTGGGCATTGCAAGATATAAACCTAGAGGTAAAGCAAGGGGAAATCCTCGGGATTATTGGAAAGAACGGTGCAGGCAAATCGACCTTGTTGAAAATACTTTCGAAAACGACCGCCCCCACCAAAGGACAAGTGAAGGTGAAAGGCCGCGTGGCAAGTCTGCTCGAAGTAGGCACAGGCTTCCACCCGGAGCTAACCGGCAGGGAAAATATCTACCTCAACGGAATGATTTTGGGAATGAAAAAACGGGAAATTGACCGTAAGTTAGATGAAATCATCGATTTTGCTGGCGTTGCCACCTTTATCGACACGCCCACCAAACGCTACTCTTCGGGGATGAAAGTACGCCTTGGTTTTGCTGTAGCCGCCCACCTCGAACCTGACATCCTGATTGTAGATGAGGTCCTCGCCGTAGGCGATGCCGAGTTCCAGAAAAAGGCAATTGGCAAAATGAAAGAAGTCTCCAAAGGAGGGGGAAGAACCGTGTTGTTTGTGAGTCATGATATGAATAAAATTTCAACACTAACTAATCGGTCTTTATTATTAAAAGAAGGAAAAATCGAATCTATAGGTAATACAACAGATGTAATAAACTCTTATCTTAATTCTGTTAAAACAGATAATCTTGTTTATTCTGACTTGCCTTCTAACATTAAACCCAAAATAACACAAGTTGAATTAGATACATCACTACCGAATAACTTTCAAAGGCATGGTGAACCCATGTCTATAAATATTACAATTGATACACCGTATGCAATAGAATCGGCTTGTATATCAATACAAGTATTAGACTCTAGTGAACGAAACTTTATTCATATTTGGAATTTAAATGAAGTGCCATTTTGCTATAAAAAAGGCACTTTTAAAGTTTCAGCTAAAATTCCTAAGGTAAGACTTTATATGGGGAAATATTATTTAAAAATTCATTTTAGTGAACCTCCCGGTGGAAATAAATTCCAGACTCTAGAGAATATTTGTCCTTTTGAGGTAGTAATGTACGAAATAGACAGAGAATTTAAATGGGTTCCTGAAACATGTGCATATATTGAAGAAAGCCATTGGAATACAGAAATAGTAAATTGATACCTACAGTGAAGGTGTTTGATGCACTACATAAAAACTTTATTACTAAAATTTGTAACGATAAAATGACAGACTTTTTGACGAGAATCCAGCCATATTCTATGTCGAGTATTGATTCTCTCCGAATGCTTTATGAGCTTAGTAAAACTATTCGAGACAATAAAGTGCAAGGCGATATAGTAGAATGCGGAGTATACAATGGAGGCTCAGGAGCGGCTTTGGCTTTGCCGCACATTGATGATAGAGAGCGTAAATTATGGTTATATGACTCTTTTGAAGGTATGCCGGCTACAACTGACATAGATGGCGAAAAGGCTAAAGAATATATTGGTAAATGTATTGGAAATGAAGAGAAAGTAAGAAACATACTTTCACACATAAAATTTCCTCAGAGGCAAGTAAATATAAGAAAGGGTTGGTTTTCTAAGACCTTGAATAATGAACTGCCTGAAAGGATAGCATTACTACATATAGATGCTGATTGGTATGACAGTGTTACAATTTGCTTAGATAAACTCTATGAGAAAGTAAGTATAGGAGGATTAATTATTTTGGATGATTATGGTCATTGGGAAGGATGTCGAGAAGCTTTTTATGATTTCATACACAAAAAAAATATTAAGCCATTAATTGAACGGTTTGGGCACACTCAGATGTATTGGGTAAAAGGGAAAGAAAATAATCGTCCTTTTTCTGGAGTTAAAAACTCTTTCTTTGTATAAAAAAGTGGTTTTTTTATTAAAAACTCATTATAAGAATGGACCAAGATGAGATAAAAAAATATTATGATATTAAGTCTATTGAAAAGCTTAAAGGTTTTGTGAATGGAAATAAGAGAGTAGATAGAGCTTGGGATAGACTTCAAAAGCTAGATATAAAACCAAAAAATATATTAGAAGTTGGTTGCGGTGTTGGAGACTTTGCATGGAAAATGAGCCAAAAATGGAAAAATGCACAAGTAACAGGCTGGGATATTAGTGAGAGATCTATAGAATTAGCCAAAAAAGTTTTCCAAAGTGGTAACCTAGAATACTTTTATTATGACACGATTGATGAGTTGCCAAACCGAGGGAAGTACGATTTGATAGTATTTATAGATGTTTATGAGCACATTCACATAAAGCAGCGAAATCAACTATTTGAATTTCTCACTAAAAATAAACTTGATAACTCAACGATTTTTTTGAGCTGCCCTACACCTAGACACCTCATGTGGCTTGAGAAAAATATGCCTCAGTATATTCAACCTGTTGATAATCATATTTATGTAGAAGATTTACTCGACTTTGCTAAAAAGGTAAATCTAATGCTTACATCCTACAATGAAATTAGTGTTTGGAGTAAGGGTGATTATTTTCATGGAGTTTTATCTCATTATGACGATTGGGAAAAATATAGTGATAAGGAAAAAGAGTTAGATTTTTCAATAATACCTTTAAAAAAAGAAATTTATCGACGTATACTGAAAAAAATAAATATAAATTACTCTTACACAATACGTAATGGTGAGCCTCAACTATCAAGAAAAGATAGATATCATATGGTAATCAATGCAGGTATTGACTTATAGATGCTTTTCTTATGGAAGAAGATTTTTTTATTAATATTAAATATTATAGCAATACTCTAGATAGATATGCTATTAGAAAAGCAATTCTAGAAGCTTTAAAATGGAGTTTAATACATATGCATGGTAAACTCCTAGATGCGGGTTGTGGTCAAATGCCTTATAAAGAATATATTTTAACAACTTCGAAAGTTACAGAGTATATAGGTCTTGATATTGATACTGCCTTAAACTATTCATCTTCTGTAAAACCAAATTATACTTGGGATGGCATAACTATGCCTTTTGACAACAATCATTTCGATTGTTGTATAGCCACAGAAGTACTAGAACATTGCCCAGAACCCGAAGTTTTCCTAAAGGAAGTACATAGGGTGATAAAGCCAAACGGCATCTTTTTTTTTACAGTACCCTTTCTTTGGAATCTTCATGAAGTTCCTCATGATGAGTATCGTTATACGCCCTTTTCTTTAGAAAGGCATCTTAAAAATAGTGGGTTTAAGGGGATAGAAATAAAAGCGACCGGAGGGTGGCATGCAGCTATGGCACAAATGTTAGGACTATGGGTGAGGAGGTCTCCTATGAGTAAATCTAAACGCAAAATACTTTCAAGAGCGTTAAAACCATTAATTAAATTTCTCCTTAATAAAGATATATTGTACACTCCTTCTTTTGTAGAAGGACAAATGATTACAGGACTTTATGGAATTGCAAAAAAATAAAGATTTCCCAACTATAGCGTTGATTAGTGTTAATAAGTGGAGTCATTCAGAAACATTTATACAAGCGCAAAGGGAAAATTTACATGGGAAAGTGCTGTATCTATGGGGTGGACATAGCCCAAAGGGAAGTAGCGATGGAATGTTAGAAGAAATAAGAAATAGTAACATTGCGAAAATTAAAGCGAAAGCTAAGGGCTATAACTTTGAAAATTACACCTTACAGAAATACTTTAATTATCATAAGGTAGATGTTGTACTAGCGCAATATGGAACAACAGGTGCTACAATGTCGAAAATTGCAAAAGATATAGGCATTCCTACTATTGTACATTTTCATGGTTTTGATGCCTATCATTTAGAAATACTCAAAACGCATAAAACCAGTTATCAAAAAATGTTTAGGCAAGCTGCAGCAGTAATAGCAGTCTCTCGCCACATGAAGGAACAACTTATTTCACTTGGTGCACCCAGAAACAAGGTATACTGGCTACCTTATGGACCTAATTCAATGTTTTACAACTGCCAACCAAAATTCGATACTTTAACTTTTATAACAGTCGGGCGTTTTGTAGACAAAAAAGCGCCCTATCTAACCATTGCTGCTTTTAAAGAGGTACTACAACAGTTCCCTAATGCACGTTTGAAGATGGTAGGAGGTGGACAGTTTGGGAGTGTACTCATTGAAACATGCCAAAACCTTGTACATTATTGGGGCATAGAAGATAAAGTAGATTTTTTAGGGGCATTAACTCATGAAGAAGTGATGAAACAGTTTGAGAGTAGTTATGCCTTTTTACAACATTCCATTACACCTACCAATGGAGACTCCGAAGGGACACCAAATGCGGTATTAGAAGCTTCTGCCGCTGGACTTCCCATAGTAGCTACAAGGCATACTGGTATTCAAGATGTTATAGTGGATAAAGAAACTGGATTCTTAGTTGAGGAACGAGATGTAGAGAGTATGTCAAAGTATATGATAGAATTATTGAAAAATCCTGAGAAAGCTAGAGAAATGGGCCAAAAAGGGCGTGTTCATGTGCAGCAAAATTTTTCTATGGAACAGTACATAAATGCATTGGATGGGTTAATCGCGGCTATAGTAAACAAAGAATATTATTTTTTTCAAGATTCTGTTAAAATCATACTAGGTGGAGGGAATACTTCCCAAGAAGGTTGGCTACTTACTGATATCAACGACCTCAATATAACCAATGTAAAAGACTGGGAAAAAATCCTTAATGGAAAAAAGGCAGATCGTTTAATGGCAGAGCATGTGTGGGAACACCTTACGGAAGAAGCTACCGAAAAAGCCAATCAGCTATGTTTTAAGTACCTTAAAAAAAGAGGTACGTTGCGCATTGCCGTACCCGATGGCTATTTCCCCGATCCCGAATACATCGATTATGTAAAACCTGGCGG
>CAZOLU010000170.1:0-7906 GCA_964580485.1 uncultured Saprospiraceae bacterium
CAAATCTACAATATGCACAAAGCTTTGGAGGAACGGGCAATGACCAGCTTCGAGCCTTGGCGGGCAACAGCCATAGCCTTTGGATGGCGGGGGATTTTCAAGAGGAGCTGAGCTTGCTAGGCCAACCGCTGCTGAGCAGTGGCCCCTTCGATGGCTTTTATGCTCGACTAGGCAGCTCGCAAAGCACTAGCGCACAAGAGCAAGTGCCCTTTCAACTCATCTCCGTCAAGATTGTCCCCAACCCTAGCCAAGATAGTTTTGAAATTTTGCTCGAAGAACCCTCAAGGATGCGTTGGCGTTTGTTTAATTTGCAAGGGCAGCAAGTCGCCTCTGGGCAATCGAGCCGAGTAGATTGGCGGGATCTGCCTCAAGGAATTTATAGTTTACAAATTGAAACCGATGCAGGGATGGCGGTGGAGAAAGTCATTCGCCGATAAGGTGCTGCTATTAAAAATTTATATACTATGATACCAACATTAGCTGCCAATATTTCCAATCAGATCAAAGGGGTTTTCTACGGACAAGCTATAGGAGATGCCTTGGGGCTGGGTACAGAGTTTTTAAGCAAAGCTCAGGTTTGGGAATATTACCCCAAAGGCTTATCTGCATACCATCAAATTGTCCAAGATTCACATAGAAGTCGGTGGAATATCGGAGATTGGACCGATGATACCGATCAGTTTCTCTGTATCTGTGATGCTATACTCCAAAAAGAGGAGGTAGATGCCTTAGCTTTTGCCCAAGAGTTGTACCAGTGGTTTTCAGGAACTCCTATGGGCATTGGGCGCACCGTTTATAAAACCTTATCCCTACCAGAGTTTTGCAAATATCCACATAGGGCAGCGGAATTAGTTTGGAAACTATCCAAAAAACAGCATGCTGCCAATGGTGCCATCATGCGAAGCTCTATTTTGGGCAGCTTTGATTATTGGGATTATGATTCTGTTGTTCAAAATACAGAAAAAATAGCCAAAGTGACACATTATGACCCAAGGTGTTCTGGATCTTCGGTAATCATCACCTTAATGATTGCACATATTTTGAATGAAGGAAAACTACTAGATGTCACAGAACTGATACAGATAGGCGATAGCTATGATGCTAGGATAGCAGCTTTCATTGAAAAATCCCTATCTCCTGATATTGAAGCATTAGACTTGGATGCACCAAGGGCCATTGGGTATACCTTAAAAGCCATGTCAGCTGGACTATGGGCTTATTTCAATGCCTCTAGTTTTGAAGAAGGCATTTTGGCAATCATTCATGAAGGGGGTGATGCAGATAGTAATGCAAGTGTTGCGGGGAGTTTGTTAGGTGCAAAATTTGGGTATGATGCCATTCCTAGCAAATATATTGAAGGATTAACCAAAAGATCAGATTTAGAATCTAGGTTGAATCCCTATCTAGATCTTGTAGCAAAAAGGCTTCAGGCATTTAAAAGCAGGCACTAAAGCCTTCTTGCTGGGAGATGGGCAGCAGACTACTCCTCCTCTAAAATTTCGATACGTTTTTCGCTGTTGATATTCATTGTAGGTGTTCCCTTATAATCCTTAATTACACCCGTAACACAAATACGCTTACCTTTTAGCTCAATTTCAGGAGAGTAGGAAAAGTTTTTCATCTCTTTGCCCCAGATGGTAATAGAGAATATTTGGTCGGGGAATTTGGTATCTAAATTCAAAAAGACAGATCCTGACTTCGTTTTTTTGGTAGAAACCACCTTACCACAAACGGTTGCTTTTTGATTCATAAAGATAGGCGCATCCACCGTACTGATGGCGTTTTTGGGTAGCTCATCGGAAGTCATCGGAGGTACATTCGCAATCACATCACTAGACTGACGCTCCCATTGAGTCACATCCTTCATGGCTTCTAGCTTATTTTCTAGCGCATCGTCTAGGTTGGCAAAGAAGTCGTAGCCCGTTTCCTTTTCCAGCTCATCGATAGAAACGGCGTAGCTGATAACGGGTTTGTTGGAGCCTTCGTTGGGCATGATAAAGGCAATAGCCTTTTGATCTTCGCCTTCGAGGTCGAGTACCACTTTGAAATATTTTTCGGGGATGGTTACTTTATTGACACTACGTTCTACAATAGGTAGATCGTCTTTGAGGATGGGACCAGTAATGACAATCATTTGCTCTTTGTGGGCGAAGACAGTACCTCTTACCCAACGCTCGAGGTCGGCCCAACACTCTCGGTTAAATTCGGGGCGTTGAGGACTCATGTTGCTGTAAAAGTAGGACTCGCTGATGGCCACTTGCGACCAGCGGAAGTCGGCAGAGGGGGCTAGGTGCCCCCGATCGAAGCCAAAGCCATCGTAGACGGTTTTGCCATCTTTTTCTTCTTTGAGGAAATAGTCTTGCTCTACGGTAGAGCCTGACTTTATTTTGGGATCGGGTCTAAAATCGTTGGTTCGGCTGAGGTTACCTTCAATTACATCAGGAGTAACCACATGAGCTACCCAATTGGCCTGCTCGTGCTTTTCATTGTAACTAATGACCATCGCTGCATGCTGAACGATCTCTCCTTCTGCGCCTTTGGGCAAGCCTACTTTATTGAGATCTTCATGAATTTTGCCCAATTTGGCTTGCTCTAATTTTTCCATCAGTGCGGCCTTTTGGGCATCTAGTGCGGCTTTTTCCTTTTCCAGAGCGGCAATTTCTGCTGCATAATTCTGCGCTGAGGTCTTTGTGATGATCGCTAAACTTAATCCTCCTAGCAGCATTAACTTTTTCCAGTTCATTTTATTTAGATGTTTATTTGATTCTTTACTTGGTTGTACGTAAAAGTACAGAATATCTAACGCTTTATCTCCAAGCTCGGTATTAAGACCTATGTTCTTAACAAAAACTTTACAGCTAAGCGGTTTAATCCTCCTCTGCTTCTACTTTCTTTAGTACAAACACTCGGATATCCCCCCCCTCAATATTAGTTTCGTGCTTTTGAAATCTTTTGGTAAAACTTTGAGAAGCGGCGGATAATTCTAAAGCTTTGTAGTCTTCACCAAAATCAAAAGCAACCTTAGTTTCACGGTTTTTATCATAATTATAATTCATTAGAATAATCATCTTATTTTCTTTTCCATAATCAAAAAGACTGAATAAGAGATCGGTATTTTCACCTTCAAGGTTAATATGAATATTCTTACTCAGGTCCAACTCCTTGATCCTTTGAGAAACTACCTTGAGCTCATAACTTGGAGCTAAATAAATTTGGGCTAAGGAATCCAACTCCGCTTCCCCAAGATCATCAATGTCAGTGGCTTTTCGCAACATACTATCTACGGTACTGCTGTCTAGAACTATAGAATCTGCTGCAATTTCATTCAAAAAGTCGGTGGCGATAAACATTTTTAAGCGTTGCATAGCACTTGAATCGCTGAGGTCTCTATAAGCTTGGCTGCTGGCAATCCAGCAAGTATCGTAGTCCTCTGCGACTAAAAAGCCTGGAGCTGCGGGTATGCTATCCATTTTAACCCAAGAAGTATCATATTCAGGGATGCGCAGCAACTCGCAGCTATCTAAACATATTTTATGTGTTTCCTCGGCACGCTGCCAACGTTCGGTATATTGCCTATCTGCTTTGAGGAGATGAGGCCCCATATATTTCAAGCCTCGATTCATCTTTTTAACGGCAGTCCAATAGGCCTTGTCATGCAAATAAGCAGCCCCTATAAAAGGGCCATAGTAAGTTGGATCTTGTTCCGAACCAGCACAAGGCGCTTTGTAGGTATAATAAAAAATTCCTTCAACACCATAAACCACTGCAGCATGAGCCATCATTCGATACATAAAAAAAGTAGGCGCATACTTTCGGTCGCCATGTGCCGTACCCATAATGTTGGCATAGAAAGGTAGCTGCTGTTGTTGACAAAAGCTAGCAAGTGTTTCTAGGTTCTCCAAAAGCCCTTCTTTTTCAATCGACTTGGCATAGTTGCCTGCTGCTCCTTCGCCCAAGGTCATGGGATAATGTGCTAGGGTCATCGATTGTGGTTCTAGTTTATCGTAAATGAGTTGTAGATAGGCCTTGTAGTTGTCGTCATCATCTACTTTAAAATCTCCAAGTTCTGCTCTTGAGGCATAGTTGGGTAGCACAGTAATATGGCGTTGCTTTTTAGGGTATTTGCTTCTCAACATTCGATCATAGCGCATCGCATAAGTTAAAGCCCAGCCCTCAGCTTTGGTATTGCCTAATATTGGCGGAAAGAGTACCCCCGTAAAAGCATTCATTTTATTGTAAGCAGCGGCCGTAAAATTATCGCTACTCTCTTCTGCCCAGTTGCCATCCAACAATACCTTGAGTTCTTCTGCTGCTGCTAAGTTGATGGCTTTTCCTCTAAAAGTATGCGCATCTTGCCCCTCCTCGCAAGCTTTCCAAGGGTTGAGCCCATTAGGGTTGGCCATATAAATAGTATTAAAATGCCCTGCTTGGAGGTTTTGAAATCCTTCTTTGTGGGCAGAGGGGCTATTGTAGACCCCAATGATAAATTCTTGTGTCACTTGTGCTTTTAGTAAAAAAGGAAGTTGAACAAGTAGTGTAAGAACCAGTAGTTGTTTCATAAAAAGTGATTACTTGAGGATGGATAAGTGCTGTTGCTTTTTCAAAATACATAAATAAGAAGATTCTCTGCCTTTCCTCTGCGAAAAATAATGCCAGACTATCAGACTTTTAATTGGATGTGCCTAGGAGCAGTAACAAGGTTACAAGATTTGCAGCCATAGAGAGAAAGTCGACAAAAACTTTAACAATTTGATAATCAATACATTAAAAGTTGAAAGGTTATTTAAGCTACTAAACAAAAATTATGTCTAAGAAAATATCATTATGGATCAACCCTATCAAAACAGGACTCATAGCAGGTGCTATTATGCTCGGTTTTATTCTTTTAATTGACTTTAGCTCCTCAGGATTTGGATTAAAGTTTTTAAAATATCTGAGCCTTGCTGCGGTGTTGGGAGTTGGTTTGCACCATTATAAAAAACAAATGCAGGATCAACGCTTGTTCTTTAAACAGAGTATAATTTATGGTCTAACTGCCGTTGCTACGGCAAGTATCACATTGTTGCTAGGTCACTTTCTTACCCTTCCGTTGACTGATCTGAGTATTGCAACATTTAGTGCAAGTCTAGAGCCTACGGGTACTCAAACTGTCGCTACCCTAGCTTTTTTGCCTATTATGACTTCAGCGATGCTCTTTTTTGAAAGTTTAATCTTAGGTAGCCTCGTGTTGATAGCACTTTTGGTTTATATGAAGACTTTTGGGCGTACGCCTTGATTTTATGGATCTGAACTTGGGCTAGCTGACCAAGAGCGTAGATGAGCTACGCTCTTGGTACCTGCGCGCGCGTAGCTAGAACGTAGGTTATCTACGTTCTAGCTCAATCTACTCGATCAAAACCATCTAACATTAAGCACTATGAACATCTTTTTAATTTAAGAAAATCTAAGTGCTACTTGCATCTTAGAAATATCCCTCCTATTTTTGTGTGCAGACAAGGCTCAATTTTTTGTAACTCATTTCAAAATCAAAACGGATGCAAACCCTAGCATTTTCTAATGGAGACCAACTGCCCCAACTAGGTTTGGGTACTTGGAAATCTAAACCAGGAGAAGTATACCAAGCTGTGAAAACGGCTTTAGAAATTGGTTATCGGCATATCGACTGTGCTTTTATTTATGGAAATGAGGTGGAGATAGGACAAGCTTTTACAGATAGTTTCAATGAGGGTGTACTCCAAAGAGAAGAACTTTGGGTTACCTCTAAACTGTGGAACAATTCCCATGCCCCAGAGGATGTTCGACCTGCAATAGCAAAAACACTGCAAGATCTACAGTTGGATTATCTGGATCTCTATCTCATGCATTGGCCCATTGCACAAAAAAAGGAATCTATTGGAGCTAAGTCGGCAGAGGACTTTCTATCCCTAGAAGAGCGTCCTATTGCGGATACTTGGGCGGCGATGGAAAAATTAGTGGATTTAGGGCTTTGCCGTCATATTGGGGTGAGTAATTTTAGCATAAAAAAAATCAAAGCCTTGCTAGAAGCTTGCCGTATTCGCCCAGCCATGAATCAGGTAGAATTGCATCCCTATCTTCAGCAAAATGAACTGTTGGCTTTTTGCAACTCAGAAAATATACACCTAACCGCCTACTCTCCTTTGGGTTCGCCAGATCGGCCAGAGCGTTTGAAAGGTGATATTCCGCCCCCACCGCCACTGCTTCAAGATGAAGTCATTGCAGAAATTGCGAAAAAATACAATGCTAGTGCTGCTCAAATTTTAATTCGATGGGCGATCCAGCGCGGTACGGCTGTCATTCCAAAATCAGTTACCCCTGCTCGCATTCAGCAAAACTTCGCAGCAGCAGCCTTAGAGCTTTCTGCCGAAGAGATGGAAAAGATTGCAGCGATGAACCTCCATCAACGCTATGTAGACGGAAGCTTTTGGGCAAAAAACGGCAGTCCATACACAGTAGAAGGGCTATGGGATGAGTAACTTATAAAAGATCCTCTGGGATCTTTTATAAGTTACGAACAACATACTAACATAAGCAACACCCAGAGGATCTTTTATATGTGTGGATAATCTCTAATTTCATTTTCTGGAATTTACAACTCCAATGCGTCTTTAACATAGGTGATGGTACCTTTAGGAATAAAGGCTGTAGCAAAAACGCCATAGCCTACTTCATCGCTAATGTATTTCAAACAAGTATTTGGGTGAATCATAAGTCAGTTTTTAATGAAAAAATATGCCCCTAAGACTCTACTTGAATGATTTGGTCACTATTTTTTTTCTTTTTTGTAACTATTTATACTGTTTTCTTGGCTCCTAGCCTTCTTCGACTCCTTCGGAGAAAGGTTAGTTTAGGACGAGTCCCGATGTCTTCCTTGAAACAAACTTTGGGCGCTTGCTAATTTTGGCTGCATTAAAGGCTTTGCTCATAGGCGTAGCGATGCGCAATAGTCTCGTCTTGGGCTGAAAGCCCTGACGAGAGCCCCGAGTGAAGCGAAGGGGCCGAAGCTATGAAGCGTAGCGACCCTTTAGGTGCCCCTCCTCAAAAAAACGGATAAGCATTTAGAGATGAGGCTAATAAAAAAAGTCTGACTATCCATAGACAATCAGACTAGTTGTTTTTGTTATCAGGTGGGGTTATTCTTCTCCAAAAATGGTCTGCATAAAATACTCCTTAGACTCAAGATCTCCATGTAACCTTTCAAAGGCAGTAGCATGCACCTCTTCTACTTGGCGTTTCAAAGCTTGACGCTCTTCATCTGTTTGCGCTGCGGTGTAGGCGGCTTTTATATCGATTTTATAATACTCTAAGAAAGTATATATGCCATATTTATGCTTTCCATCTACACCTACTTTTAGAATATTTTGTACGAGTGGACTAGATAAGGGTAAAACGGCATAGTTAAAAATATCCCGATCTACTTCATCGTTAATAGCATCCAAACCAAAACGATCTACATAAGCCTGGCAGCACTCCTGGAAGACTTTATAATATTTTCGTTTTACAATAGGTAGATTTTTTTTCCAAAGTGCCTGGTCATTAGGGTTATCCTGCATTAGTTGATAAGCTTTGTACCCAGGGCGTTCCTTTTCAGGCAACTGCATATCCAAAATATCTCCCAGTGCATTTACATCTCTATAGCCTACAATTTGCTCCTGCAACGCTCCAGAATCAGCCTCCAAAATCAACATGGTGGGATAGGCTCTAATTCCATACTTTTTGATATTGTCTCGATCGGGATCTTTCTCATTATCGATTTTCAGACAAATATAGTTTTTTGCCATTCGCTCTCCGAGTTTCTTATTGCTAAAGACATCTCGGTCTAGGCGTTTACAAGGTCCACACCAAGTAGTATAAACATCTACAAATACTTTTTTATTTTCGGCTTTAG
>CAZOLU010000171.1:0-982 GCA_964580485.1 uncultured Saprospiraceae bacterium
AATACTTGTTTTTATTTCTTATTTTCAAAATTTTTGGACTGCGTAATCCCAGTTAGTCTATAAAATGAATTGCCAGCGTTGGTAAAGATACGAACAAAATTAACATTGAGTGTGATGAATTCAGATTTTAAATGGAGGACTAAAGTCGAAACGGCACAATATCCCTTTGGCATTCGCTACAAGGACACGCTGATGGCAATGGGGTCTTGTTTTGCAGAGCGTATAGGACAGCGTTTACAACAATTGAAATACCCTATAATGCTTAATCCCTACGGCATACAATACAACCCCTTGAGTATTGGAAAAGGCTTGCAGCGTTTGTTAAGAAATCAAAACTTTGAATTAGAAGAACTCGTTTATCATCAGGAGCTTTGGCATAGTTGGATGCACCACGGCCAGTTTTCTCATCCCCAAAGAGCTGCCTGCCTAGAACAGATCCAACAAGTATTTGAGCGAAGCCGTCAACACCTATTGCAAACGAACTATTTATTCATAACGTTGGGCTCTAGTTGGGTCTATAAATTAAAAAGTACAGGAGAGGTAGTCAACAACTGTCATAAGTTTCCAGCACAAGACTTTGAGCGGGAGCTGCTCTCGGTAGATCAAATTGTAGAAGCACTAGCCCAACCGCTATCCCAACTTCAAGAGTTCTGCCCAGAGGTACAGGTTATTGCAACGATTAGTCCAGTACGCCACCTCAAAGATGGTGTTGTTGAAAATCAGCGGAGCAAATCTAGGTTGGTGTTGGCTTTAGAAGAACTTACCCAAGCATTTGATTATTGGCATTATTTCCCAGCCTATGAAATCATGCTGGATGAGTTGCGTGATTATCGATTTTATCAAGACAATATGACACAGCCTTCTGCTTTGGCGGTCGATTATATTTGGCAAGTGTTTGAGCAAGTGGTTCTAGCGAGTGACGAAGCTGCCTGGCGGCAGCGCATCGCCCGCCTACAAAAAGGACTTGCTCATCGCCCCCTGC
>CAZOLU010000171.1:992-6016 GCA_964580485.1 uncultured Saprospiraceae bacterium
GACTTTCTAAAGCGGCTTTTGCAACAGCTAGCGGTCTTGGAGCAAGCCCTTCCTAAACAAATCGACTGGCGACTAGAACGTCAGCAAATCGAAAATCAGTTACTAAATTCAACTTAGCTCATATAAAATGTTTATCTTCATCTATCCAAACAATAATTCGAGCACAACATCAATGATGAAATGATTGCTACTACTAGGTCTTCCATTCCATAAACCACTTGTTTCATGAAAACCCAACTCATTCGTCGTTATATAGGCATTGCTGTTTCTATCGTTGCTATCCTTGCCATCTTCTTTTACTTTAGTGACATTATTACTTGGCTTATACTTGCCTGGATCTTGTCGCTTTTAGGGTCTCCAATCATGAGTTTTTTGGGGAGAATACAAATTGGCAAATGGAAAATGAGTAATAGCATTAAAGCCCTGATCACACTGCTCGTCTTTTTTGTGATTATAGGTCTATTTGTCGCGATGTTTGTTCCTCTTATTGTACAGCAGGGGCGAAATCTTGCAGGGGTCAATTATGCTGCGGTGATGGATGGGCTAGAAGAACCCATCAATCATTTTTATGAACGATTAGCCGATTGGGGAGTGGTAGAAAGTATTCCCAACAACAATGATTCTACCCTAAACAATACTCCCACAGACACCCTAAGTATTATCAATGCCAATGATTCTACAGCCACTGTTGATATTCTGTTGGAGGACCAAGCTATCGTAAAAACACAAACTATTCAAATTGACTCGTTGATTAAAGCAAGTGGAGATACTATCACACATACCAGTATTCAACTACAAATCAATATTGACCCTTCTGCACTCTATCAGAATGGGCAACTTCCTAATCAAATTATAGACTCCACAGCCATTGTTAGCCCCACAGATAGCCCCATCGAACGCTTACAAAAACAGGCTTTTGCATACATCAACCCCTCGGCTTTTATCACTTCACTATTTTCACGAGTGCTTGGGGTTCTTGGCAACCTCCTCACCCTTATTGTTTCTGTTTCCTTTATTACTTTCTTTTTCTTGCAAGAGGATCGGCTCTTTTCTAATGCGATAAAAACTCCCTTTCCTGACAAATACTCCGCACAGTTGGATCGAACGCTGTTCCTCATCAAAAAGATGCTCATTCGCTACTTTGAAGGGATACTAGGACAAGTGACCATCATCTGCTTGTATTTATGGCTGCTCCTCTGGTTGATAGGATCACCTAATGCCTTTTTCATTGCATTTTTTGCTGCTATTATTAACGTGGTGCCTTACTTGGGGCCAGTATTGGGTATGGCTTTTGGAGTGATTGTCTGCATTTGTTCTAATTTAGATATGGATTTTTACAGTCATACCTATCCGCTTTTGATTAAGGTGGTTTTGGTTTTTGTGAGTATGCAAACTTTAGATAACTTGTTGCTACAACCTCTAATTTTCTCTAAGAGTGTAAAGGCACATCCCTTAGAAATTTTCTTAGCGATTATTGTCGGTGCCAAACTCGGAGGTATTCCAGGTATGGTGGCTGCAATTCCTTTGTATACGGTTATTCGAGTTATTGCCTCTGTCTTTTTAAGTGAATTTAAAATTGTTAGAGGGTTGACACAACAACTTGGCATCAAACCCAACTGGATGCAAGCAGGAGGAGAGGATGCGCCTCCCCCACCCGAAGATGATAAGCAACAGTTTAGTGATGATAAAATAGATGATGGCTGGCATTAAATACAAGGCAGCCATATTAAAATTATATAAAACACATACATCCCCTCAAAAATAAGATATAGATATGAAAGGATTTAAAATTAGTTACAATGCACCCGTAGTGTTGACCTTCACCTTGATTTGCACTGCAGTATATATTCTCAACTATATCTTTGGAGGCGACCTCACGCAAAACCCTAATGGACTGATTGGGAACTACTTTGTTTTGAATGGTCATTTTCAGTGGAACGACTGGCGTAGTTATCTCACCCTTTTCACCTATACAATGGGGCATGCCAACAGAGCTCATATTGTGGGGAATATGTCTATCTTTTTACTTATTGCACCAATTATGGAGGAGAAGTATGGTAGTCGGAATATTCTTATCATGATGGGACTTACAGCACTCATTACAGCCATTTTTCAGATTATCTTTTTTAGCTCTGGTTTGGTAGGGGCAAGTGGTATTGTATTTATGTTTATCATTTTGGTTTCTTTTGCAGATGCTAAGGAGGGTACGATCCCAATGACCTTCATTTTGGTAGTCTTGTTTTTTATTGGTAAAGAAATTATGGGTAGTCTTTCTCAGGATAATGTATCACAGTATGCACATATCGCAGGAGGAATACTAGGTGGAATATTTGGGTTTGCAGCTTCTGGAATGAAAAACCAAGAAACAGAAGCCTAGATTTCACAATTTTATTTGCACAAAGCATAGGCCTACTAAAGTAAATATGGCATCAAACTAAACTAAATCAGCCCTTCAAGTCTACTTTTTTGGGCGATCTCCAAAAAAACTATATAAAAACTTTGGTAATGAAGGTCTAAATATGCAAATTTGCAGCGTTGTAACCACCTTTTATATTAAAAAGGCCTCTACAAGAGGAGGTATTTTTTCAAAACGAAAAATTAATAGTTATGTCTAGCATCAGCGAACAGGTGACCAAAATTATTGCAGATAAATTGGTTATCGATGAATCAGAGATCTCTACTGAAGCTAATTTCAAACAAGACTTGGGAGCTGACTCCATCGATCTAGTTGAGCTTATCATGGAATTTGAGCGTGAATTCGACATCTCTATCCCAGATGAAAAAGCTGAAGAAATTCAAACTGTGGGGGATGCTGTGAAGTTCTTGGAAGAGAACTTGAGCGAGTAGCCCAAGGTATCCAACCCTATGTTAAATAAAACGAAGGCGTCGGCTGTAGTACTTTTAGGCTGCTCCGATGCTTTTGTTTTTTAAACCTGTTTTAAAAATCGAGCAGGCTAAGAACATGTTTGAATTTCTATCTACTTGTTAATAATAAAATCAGGAACTTAATACACTGTCTGGAAAGTAATTTTATGCATCTTTTTTGGAGAGCGCTGAAAGTGCGACATCCAAGCTGCGAGGTGGGAAAGCCCCTTGCACAGCATTATGTAATAACTTTCAGGACACTGTACTTAATCTACTGACTATGAGTACCTAAAAATTTAAACATACTCTAAAACCTGACCAAAAATCATAACCATGAGTCAAAGACGTATTGTGGTAACTGGACTTGGTGCCCTTACTCCTGTAGGAAATAATATTGACGACTTTTGGAATAACCTCTTGAATGGGGTAAATGGAGTGGGACCTATTACTCACTTTGATGCAGAGCAATTTAAAACGCAGTTTGCCTGTGAAGTCAAAAATTTCAATGCTGCCGAAATTCTCGGGCGCAAGGAAATCCGTCGCTTAGATCGTGTGATGCAATACTCCTTGGTAGCAAGTGATGAAGCTATTAAAGATGCTAAACTCGAAGAACTGACTGACAAAAAGCGTATCGGAGTGTTTTGGGCTTCAGGAATTGGAGGAATCCAAACGCTCACCGAAGAAGTTATTGCCTTTCACAAATCAGGAAGTCCAAGATTCAACCCTTTCCTTGTTCCGAAAATGATTGTGGATGCTTCCGCTGGTAATATTTCTATTCGAAATGGCTTTCGTGGGCCTACCGGTGCATTCGTAACGGCTTGTGCTTCCTCTACTCATTGTATTGGCTTAGCCTATGATCAGATCTTACTAGGTAGAGCAGATGTAATGGTCGTTGGGGGTGCAGAAGCAGCAATTACAGAAGTAGGAGTTGGAGCCTTTAACGCATTAAAAGCACTGTCTACAAAAAATGATGATCCTCAGTCGGCGTCTCGTCCTTTTGATAAGGATCGTGATGGTTTTGTGATTGGGGAAGGTTCTGGGGCATTAATCCTAGAAGAGTATGAGCATGCTAAGGCTCGAGGTGCAAAAATCTATTGTGAAATTATTGGTGTAGCTCAGAATGCTGATGCTTATCATATTACAGCTCCAGATCCTGACGGTAAGGGTGTAATAGATGTCATTCAACTGGCATTGAAAGATGCTAATATCAAGGCTTCTGACTTGGACTATATCAACCCTCATAGCACCTCTACTGGCTTAGGAGATATTGCAGAATCCAATGCCATTATCAATGCTTTAGGTGATGCGGCCTTTGATGTACAACTAAGTGCTACCAAATCTATGACGGGGCACATGATCAGCGCAGCAGGGGCAGTAGAGTCTATTGTTTGTGTAAAAGCTATTGAAAATGGGAAGGTGCCTCCTACTATCAACTTCAATGAGTTTGATCCAGAAATTGATAGCCGCCTGAAAATTACACCCAATCAAATGCAGGAATTAGATGTGCAGATCGCCATGAATATGAACTATGGCTTTGGCGGGCATAATTCTGCTGTAATTTTCAAAAAAATAGAAGAATAATCGTACCTTTGTAATTAGAGCATGTTTAAATTTCTATCTACTTGTTAAATTAGGGACTTGAGTTACTGACTATAAGTACCTAAAATTTTAAACACGCTCTTAGCACTCTACTTGTGTTCATTAGTTAGGAAAGCAAAACGCAGATCTTTTTGTGCTAAGACAAATATATAATCTCTATTGGTCTAAGAACCGGGGATTCACTAAAGAATTGAGAAGTATCTTGGGTTTCACCCCAAGGTATCTCCACTTTTACGAACGTGCTTTTACTCATAAAAGCACTGCATCTAAATCTAATGCTGAAGATAAAGATAAGGATCGCTATACCTTCAATAACGAGCGTCTTGAATATTTAGGTGATGCAATACTCGATTCTGTCACTGCAGAATATCTATTCAAAAAATATCCCACACAAGACGAAGGATTTCTAACACAAATGCGATCCAAAATGGTGAATCGCAAAACGCTCAATAAGGTTGCTGCCGAAATGAGCCTGGATGTCTTTTTGCAAGAGCGAGGGGTTCGCCGTATTAGTAAAACAATGATGGGCAACACGTTTGAGGCTTTTATTGGGGCAGTGT
>CAZOLU010000171.1:6026-7892 GCA_964580485.1 uncultured Saprospiraceae bacterium
CCTAGATGTGGGATATAAGAGAACCAAACGTTTTATCATTCAGCGTATGCTCAAGCAATATATTGATGTGCATGAGCTTGAAAATACCGATCACAATTACAAAAGTCGCTTATTGGAACACTGCCAAAAACAGCATCAGACCGTAAGTTATGAGCTAGTAAAACATTACCGCACCAAAAATAACCGAGAACGCTTCAAAATTGCAGTGTTGGTCGATGAAAAACCCATGGCAACAGCCGAAGATTTTAATAAAAAAAGTGCTGAACAAATGGCCTCTCGCCATGCCATGAAAAAACTGGGTTTGCTCAAAGATGAAAATAAAGCAACTAGTGAGATCTAGTTTTTAAATAACTTTAACAGGGGATCAACAGCCATTTCTGTTTTTTTGTTGTTTTTTGTTAAACTTGCTCTGCGAGATTTTATCCTTTTGTGTTTTTGCAATTTACACAAAATAGCGAAAATTAAACTATGCCCATAAAACGTCGACAACTCATAGAGCTGGCGCTCATTCCCATCATTTTCCTGCTGGTTTGGTTGGGGATGAAATGGTATCGAATGCCTGGAGTTGCAGCAGGAAATGCTGCCCCCTTATTTACAGGGCAACTAGCTTCTGGCGATAGCCTTCGACTGGTAGATTTGCGGGGGCAATGGGTGCTGCTAGACTTTTGGGGCAGCTGGTGCGGCCCTTGTCGTGCTGCGAATCGGAATCTAGTTAAATTGTATCGTCAATATCACCATGCTACATTCAAGAATGCAAAAGGCTTTACGATTGTTAGTGTAGGTATTGAAACCAAAAAAGAAAATTGGCTGCGTGCAATTCAACAAGATCAGCTAAATTGGCCTTATCATATTTCTGACCTCAATCGCCTTAGGGATCATGTGGCACTACTTTATGGTATAAAAGAAATTCCTACCACAGTATTAATTGATCCTGAGGGTAATATTCGAGCAGTTAATCTGGATTTTGAGCAGTTGAATGCTATGCTCACCAAAGAGTTAGCACCTTAACTTTAAAACAAATTCAATTATTGAAACAAATTTTTTCAAGTTTTGCATTAAAATCTCAAACTTTGTTTCAACTTTAAGATAGATTTCTTAATTTTGTGAGGTCATTTTGTGTAGCGTTCGACCACGCTCTAAAATTTCATACAGAAACCTTATTTCGCACAACGCTAAAAGTGCTGATTCACAGCAATACGCCGATGATACGTAGCCTGTCTATCACCAACTACGCCATTATTGAGACCGTAGATATCCATTTCTCCGATGATTTAACCATCATTACAGGAGAAACTGGTGCAGGAAAGTCTATTATGCTAGGAGCTCTAGGCTTAATTATGGGCAAAAGAGCTGAAACCAAAGTATTGTATGACCTCAACAAAAAGTGTGTAGTAGAAGCTAGCTTTGATATTGCTTCCTATGAGCTTGAGGACATTTTCCATAAATTAGACTTGGATTATTACCCACAAACTATCATCCGTAGAGAAATCAGTCCTTCGGGTAAAACTCGAGCTTTTGTAAATGATACACCTGTTCGGCTAGATACCCTCCGGGCATTGACTGATCATCTCCTGGATTTACATCAACAGTTTGACACCTTGGATATTCAAGATCCTGAATTTCAGATGAAGGTGATTGATGCCCTAGCAGAAAATCGGAACTTGCTAGATCAGTACCAAGAAGGGTTTCAAACCTATGAACAACATAAACGAGAACTAGAACGCTTAAAACGAAAAGAGCGCAATGCTTTGAAAGAGAGCGATTTCCTGCAGTTTCAACTCAATGAATTGTTGGAAGCAGAACTCGTAGCAGGAGAACAGGAGGAGTTGGAACAAGAGCAAAAACAATTGAGTAATGCAGAGGATA